>CAJXNA010000228.1 GCA_913056415.1 uncultured Chloroflexota bacterium
GTAGGTAGGGCGAGCGGATGCGGGCGGAGTTCTCGAAGTAGGCGGCGATGCCGTTGGCGTAGAGGTGGGGCATTAGGAGAACCCAGAACCTAGCGCTCGATAAGGAGATCATCGGCGCCAACGGCAGGCCGGGGTGGAGGCTCTGGCTTCTCGGCGGGGTAGCCGAGGAGAGCGAGGAAGGCGGGCTGCCAGCCGGGTGGCAGGTCCAGCGCTTCCGCGACCGCCGCCGCGCAGAAGAGCGGTGCGCCCTTCAGATAGCCGCCGAGGCCGTAGGCATGAGCGGCGAGCAGCAGGTTCTGGAGGGCGGCGCCCAGGCTCTGCACGTACATATCGCGCTCGGCGGCGCGGCGGCGCTCGTCCGGCCAGTCGCGGGTGCTCCCCAACTCCAGGCAGGCGAGGAGGAGCAGTGGGACCTCCGTTAGCTGCCGGCGCGAGCGGGCGAGGGGCTTGTCGAGAGGTTTCAGCGGCCGCCGGTCGCTTTCCAGGTCCGCGCGCCAGGCGGCGGCCATTGCGTCGATCAAGCGGGGCCGCGTCTCGGGCCTGACCTCGGCGAAGCGCCAGGGGCGGTCATGGTGGGGCGCGGGGGCGACGCAGGCGGCGGCGATGAGCTTGGGGACGAGATCGCGCGGGACCTCACGGGGCGCGAAGCGGCGGACGGAGCGGCGGGTGGCGATGGCGTCCAAGGCCCGCATGTCTTTCATCCGCTGGAGGTTGACCCGCCTCCGGCGGGGGCGGAACGGACGGCATCCAGCCGCTCGGAGATGCGGAGCTCAGCCAGCAAGCGGTGGGTGGTGGTCTCGGCGGGATGGGCGAGCAGCGCCGCCAGGTCGTTCGGTTCATCCACGTCGTGGGTGAGGGAGTCCAGATGAAGGACGCGGGCGGGCAGGCCGCGGGCGACGGCCTCTCGCTTGTGGAGGACGGAGGAACGACGGCCGTAGCGGAAGGGGACCGCGCCGGGCGGACGCAGGGCGAGAGCGCCGGTGCCGCGGTCGTCGGTGGGGGTGACGGCGATGCCCCGCGCGGGGAGGGCTTCGAGGATGGCCTCGATGTCCGCAGGCAGGGCGGTGGGGATGTCAGCGGCGACGACGAGGAGAGCGTCCGCGCCCTGCTTGACGAGGACGGTCGTGGCGTAGGTGAGAGCCTGGTTGACGCCTCGACAGAGGGGCGGCTCCGGCAGGGGCGCAGCGCCCAGCTCCTCGGCGCGGGAGAGGGCGTCCGGGTCGGGGCTGACCACGGCCGTTCGATCGATGCGCGGCACGGCCTGAAGGACGCGCAGAACGTCCTCCAGCATCGCCAGGGCGAGGCGGCGGCGTTCGTCGCCGGTCAGTAGCTCGGCGAGGCGACTCTTCGCCTCCTGGAGGCGCTTTACGGGCACGAGGGCGGCGATCATAGGGATCAGTTTACAGCGCCCAGTGGAGAGTGGACAGTAGAGGCACGGGCAACCGCAGAGATTCTTCGCTCAGGCAAGCCAAACAAGATCGGCTGGTGTTCGGAATCGCTCAGAATGACGGGGCGCTCGTCCTTCGGCAAGCCCTTCGACAAGCCTGCCTACGCCAGGGCGCACACGTGCCGGTAGGCAGGCTCAGGACGGGCTCACGCCGGCGGCTCGCAGGGTGGCGCGGGCGAGAGCGGCCTTCCTTTCCATCGAGCTCATTATCGTATCGGTGACGGTAACGGCCAACCCCTGCCTGCCGCCATGCGGGTCAGCCGCCTCGATCTGCGAAGCGAGATCCGCGTCCACGTTATCGATGACGATGGCGTCCAGGAAGTCGGCGTAGAGGCGAGCGACGGTGACGGCGCTGGCCTCCAGGCCCTGGTCGCGGAGCATGCGGGCGGCCGGGCCCTTGATGGCGGCGCCGCCCACGATAGGGCTGACGGCGACGACTTTCGCCTGTGTGCCGCGGAGGGCGTCGCGGAGGCCGGGGACGGCGAGGATGGGGGCGATGGAGATGAGGGGGTTGGAGGGGGTGACGAGCACAGCGTTGGCAGCAGCGATCGCCTCCAGCACGCCGTTGGCCAGCCGGGCCGAGTCCGCGCCATCGAAGATGATCTCGCGGACGGGGTCGGCGGCGCGGCGCTTGACGAAGAACTCCTGGAAGTCGAGCAGGCCGGCGTCGGTGCGGATCTTCGTGCGCAGGCGGTCGTTGGTGGCGGGGATAATGGCGGCGGGGACACCGAGGGCGCGGGCGATCTCAGCGGTGGCTTCGGCCAGGGTCCGCCCCAGGCGGAGAAGGTGGGTACGGGTGAGGCAGGTGGCGAGGTCACGATCGCCGAGGCGGAACCAGGTGTCGTAGCCGAAGCGGGAGAGAGCATCGAGGGTGTGGAAGGTGTCGTCGCGGACGCCGAAGCCGCGCTCCTCGTCGGCGATGCCGGCGAGGTGGTAGAGAACGATGTCGATGTCCGGGGAGACGTGGAGGCCGAAGAACTCCGTGTCGTCGCCGACGTTGGAGACGATGGTGACGTCCGAGAAGGGATGGACCCGCAGGAGGCCCTGGAGGAAGCGGGCGGCGCCGACGCCGCCGGCGAGGACGGTGATCACAGGAGAGAACTGAGAACCAAGAACTTAGAACCTAACTGTCGCGCTGCTGCCAGAGATGTCGCATGAGGGCCATCTGGTCGACGTGGCCGCGCAGATGCTCCGTAGGGTGGATGAGTGCGTAGGCCGCAGTGACCTCGGGCGGAGCGTCGCCGCCCCGGCCGCGCGTCTCCCTCATCGCGGCCCAGTCCACCTCGTCGGTCGATCGCAGCATCGCCCGGCAGTCCTCCGACAGCTCATCGACCAGCCGCAGCAGCGAGGCGACATCGTCCGCGGAGGCTCGAAACTCCGATTCGCGGTCCCGGTCCGGTAGCGGCGCGCCCATCGCCAAGCTGAGCCAGAGGCGGGTGGCGTACAACGTGTGAGTCGCCAGCACGGCGAGCGAGTTCGTCTCGTCGTCCGCGGGTCGCCAGTTCAGCGCCTCGACCGGCAGCCCTTCGATCGATGAGCGCAGCTCCACCAGCGCTTCGCCGACGAGTTCGCGGGCAGACTCCAGGACGGGATCAGGCACGGCGCGATTCTCGCTGCTCCCAGAGCTGGCGGGTGAGGGAGATCTGGCCGACGTGCTCTCGCAGGTGCTCCAGGGCGTGGAGGAGGGCCCAGGCGGCGAACATCTGGCGGTCGCCGTAGTCCAAGTGGTCGCGGAGAGCGGACCAGTCTACGACGCGCTCCTCATCGATGAGGGAGAGGCAGACGGCGGTGGCGCTATCGACGAAGTGAAGCAGCTCGGCCGAGTCACGGGCGGTGGCCTCGAACTCCGCGTCGCGGTCACGGGAGGGCAGGGGCTCGTCGACGGCGACGCTGAGCCAGTGGCGGGTGGAGGTGAGGGAGTGGATGGCGAGGACGGCGATGGAGTTGGTGTCGTCAGGTGTGGGGCGCCAGTTGAGGGCGTCCGTGGGGAGGCCATCGATGGCGGTGTGGATGTCGGCGCAGGATTCGCGCAGCACGGCGCGGGCGGAGGTGAGGATGGGATCAGGCATAGGGTTAGTTTACAGTGCACAGTGGAGAGTGGACAGTGCTGGCGCCCTCACCCCAACCCTTTGGGTCGACCCTCTCCCGCACACGGGAGAGGGTTATGGCTCCTTCGGCAGTCTGCCGCCAAAAG
>CAJXNA010000229.1 GCA_913056415.1 uncultured Chloroflexota bacterium
TGATGTCAGCCTGCTCCAATGCGGCCGTGAGCTCCGGTCGGTCAAAGTGAGGAAAACGATAACTGCGGGGTGAAGATCGTACGTCAACAATGTAGGAAACACCGTGATCCTTCAACACGTGCACAAGGTCTTCAATGGACAAGTTGCTATGGCCAATCGTGTGGAGGATCACGCTAAACTCCTGTCCGCGTTAAGGATCAGGTCTCGCAATAGCGTTCTGTGGCAGATCCGCTCATCCTTGCATACGCACATCAATGTGATTGTCTCGTGTCGGGCTGCATCCGCCAAGCGACGGATTTCGCCCTGGGAGTCTTCGTTCTGCATCTCTTGGAGATAGCGGGTCTCGTATGCTGCCCAATCAATTTCGCCGCGCTTAAAGGCGTGAAGTAATTCCCGTGAGGGGCCGAGCTTCCTCACGTACTCGTCCACGGCTGTCCTGGGAATGCCCCGGGCCCAGTATTGGGTTGTGAGCACCCTTTTCCCATCACTTGGGTCTACTGACTCATAGACGCTTTTGATGCGCACGTTGGCAGGATGAACTCTCACCGGTCTTTCTCCCTGCGGGTACCCCGACGTTGGAATGGCGGCGGGCACGCGGGTATCATTGCCTCTCGCGCTACGGCTGTCAAGCTAGCCCGCCTAAGACGGGGCGGCTAGCGGTCGAAGTACCAGTGCCAGATAGGCTCGCCCCAGAAGAGGGCGACCACAGCGCCGATGGCGATGAAGGGCCCGTAGGCGATGTAGTCCCGCCGGCCGAGGACACGCAGCAGCAGCAACGGCAGGACGAAGGCGCCCGCCGCGAAGGTGCCTATGAAGACACCCACGATGACAGAGGGTAAGCCGACCACAAGGCCCATGAGGAGCGACATCTTGACATCGCCGAAGCCGAAAGCGCCGCGGCCGAAGACGAACATGACGGAGGTCAGGATCAGGGCGGTGGCGCCGCCGCCGAAGACCTCAAGGACGGAGCGGTCCGGCCAGGCCCAGGAGAAGGCAGCGGCGAGGAGGAGGGAGGGGTAGACGACGCGATTGGGGATGAGCCGTCGCTCAAGGTCGGTGAAGGTGAGGGCGAGGAATACGGTGGCGAAGAAGCCGGCCAGCAGGGCCGGGCCAAACCCATCGACGACGAGTTCCGCGGCGACGAACAGGGCGGCGCTGCCGGGGGCGAGCAGGAAGGCGCGCAAGGGCAGCCGGCGGTTGCAATCGGGGCAGCGGCCGCGGCTCCAGGCCGCGCCGACGATGGGGATCAGTTGGAGCGGGCGAAGCGCGTGGTGGCAGTGCGGGCAGCGGTAGGCGGGGCCGGCCAGCGGCCCGTCTGTATACAGACGGTCGAAGAAGACGTCCAGCGTGTGGCCCAGGAGAAGGCCAATGATGGCGGCGATGACGGTGGTCAAGGTGCGGCCGTCCTCTACTCCTGGCGGCTGCTAGCTTGGCAGTACAGCGTCTGATCCAACTTTACGTAACGCGTGTCTGGCGAAATCCATCCTACTTCTTGGAACGCGGGGGAGATGGAAACGTTTAACCCGCAGATCAGGGGGTTAATATTCTTTCACTTGGTGGACATAAGCGTAACGACTATGGAGGGGGGATCATCTAATCTCATGGAAGCTCTCTGGATGGGTCTGTCCTTTGAGGACGGTCTGACCGGAGACGAGGAAGGCAAACGATTCTAGAGGAAAGGAGGAAGCGATGCTTTCCAAGATCACAGCGGCCCTTCGGGGGTTCGTTAGCCGCATTGAGCGGGAAGGGGGTCAGGCGCTGGCCGAGTACGGCCTGATCCTGGCGCTTATCGCGGTGGTTGCCATCGGTGCGCTGGGTTTTCTCGGCTTGGCGATCGCCGGCCAGATGGACGCTATCACCGCCAAGATGCCCTTCACAGGCGGTAGCTAAACGATGAGCGCGAGCTCGTCGACGGCAGCATGCTGCCGTCGACCGTGGGCGGTGGGGCCCCGATCCTATCGGGGCCTCACCACCGACGGTGGCGATTCGGAACTAGGACAGAGAGGAACCGCCCCGCAGTACAGAGAGGAACCGCCCCGCAGTAGTGAACGCTGGGCCCCAGGCCTTGCGGCCTTAGAGTAGGTGATCCGATGCTAAAGCTGATTCGAAAACGAAGAGAGAAGGGTGAGAAGGGCCAGGCTATTGTTGAGTTTGCCCTACTCGTCCCCATCTTTCTCATCCTGCTGTTCGCCATCGTGGACTTCGGCATGGGCTTCTACTCCTGGATCACGGTGACGAACTCGGCCAGAGAGGGAGCGCGCCTGGGTGCGGTCCAGGCCACTAACGATGAAATTATTGAGCGTGTGGAACTCGCTTCCGACCTCATCAACGAGGATACCAAAATGACGGTGACTGTCGGCTGTGGCCCGTCGTCGGATCCTCCTCCTACAGACCCGTGCCCGGGTCTGCCAGGGGAATCGGTGGTGGTTCGGGTGGATTACAATTATGATCTCATAACTCCCCTGGCTAGCTTGGTCGCATTCCTCAGCGGCGATATTATCGGTCCTACGTTGACGTTATCGTCGACGGCCGAGATGAGGTTGGAGTAACGGCGCCGGCTCCTGCGATTATGCTTCCCGCAGGCTGAAGACAACCTGCGACCGCGATAGCACCCCGGGAGCACCCGGAGCAACACTGAAGCGAATAAGCCCTCGCTACATGATGTCCGCGGAAGAGCTCCACTTGTTCAATGAGCCCAAGACCTCAGGCCTCCAGCCCATCGTAAGGGTCATCGGCATCCAGGCTGCGACCGACTCACGCCCCATCCCCACTAGAATTAATCGCCTGGCCGCGCTAAATCCGTAACAGATCGGCCTCAATAACATCATTAGATTTGTAATGACGTTTTATTGTGGCCCGTTCTCGGCGGGTCGCAACAGAAATTAGTGACCTGTGAGGTAAGCAATGATCAAGAATCAGGCGTTAGGCGGTCGGTCAAACAAAGGTCTCATCCTGCTGGGCCTGTTCCTGGGGCTCGTCAGCGCGGTGCTCATCGTCGTGTACCTGAGCCAGGCCGGCGAGGGTGGCGGCGGTGAGGTTTCCGGGGCAGAGGTGACGCCTGTGGTCGTCGCCAGCCTGGAGATCTCCGCCGGCACCCGCATCACGGAGGAGATGGTGGAGACCAAGGACATCGCGGTCAACGCGGTGCTGGCCGGCGCCTTCCAAGACACGGAGATCGTCATCGGCCAGGTGGCGCGGGTTCCATTCGTTGCCGGTGAGCAGGTAATTCCAACGAAAGTCACAGCCACGGGCGCCGCCATCGCCGTCGACGTGGAGAACCCGCCGCTGGCCTACGTGATTCCGGAGGGCAAGCGCGCGGTCGCTGTTCAGGTGAGCAACGTGATCGGCGCCAGCGGCCTCATCAGGCCGGGCGATTATGTGGACGTCATCCTCACTGTGCTGATCGGGGTGGATAGCGGTGAGGGGGATACTAGCGTCTCGAAGGATCAGATCGCCCAGACGATCCTGCAGAACGTTCTGGTGTTGAGCGTCGATCAGGACGTAACGCGCACTGTGGTGAGCGAGGGCGACGAGGCACCGGTGGTCGGCGAAGGTACCGAGGTCAACGCCGAGGCCACTACTGTCACACTGGCGGTATCGCCGGCGCACGGGGAGGTTCTCACC
>CAJXNA010000230.1 GCA_913056415.1 uncultured Chloroflexota bacterium
TGCTGGAGTCCCGGCTGGCGCCGCCGCTGGAGGGGGAGGCGGAGGTGTACGCGGCGCTGGTCAGCGGCACGCGCGACTACGTGCGAAAGACCGGCTTCGGGAAGGTCGTCGTCGCGCTGTCGGGCGGGATCGACTCCAGCCTGGTGGTGACGGTAGCAGTGGACGCCATCGGGGGCGAGAACGTGGTGGGGGTGAGTCTGCCCTCCCGATACTCCTCCGAGGGGAGCATGAAGGACGCGCAGGAGCTGGCGGAGAGGTTGGGGATCGAGCTGATCGTCATCCCCATCGAGCCGGCGCACGCGGCGTACCTGGAGATGCTTGAGCGGGCGTTCGCGGGGACGGAGCCGGGCGTGGCGGAGGAGAACATCCAGTCGCGCATCCGCGGCAACATCGTCATGGCGCTGTCGAACAAGTTCGGCTGGCTGACGCTTACGACGGGGAACAAGAGCGAGTTCGCCACCGGCTACGCGACGCTGTACGGGGACATGGCCGGCGGGTTCGCCGTGATCAAGGACGTGCCGAAGACGCTGGTGTACCGGCTGGCGCGCCATCGCAACAGCTGGCGGGACGGGCCGGTCATCTCGGAGAGGGTGATGGAGAAGCCGCCCTCAGCGGAGCTGAAGCCGGGGCAGATAGACCAGGACACGCTACCGCCCTACGAGGAGCTGGACCCGGTGCTGGAGGCGTACGTGGAGGAGGACAAGAGCATAGAGGAGATCGTGGCGATGGGCTACGACCGCGACCTGGTGGTGCGGGTGATCCAGATGGTGAACCGGAACGAGTACAAGCGCAGGCAGGCGCCGCCGGGGGTGAAGATAACGCCTCGCGCCTTCGGGCGTGACCGTCGTCTGCCGATAGCGAACCGATATAAGGGGTTCTAATATGCAACAAGACGGGACAGTTCGCGCCATCTTCTTCGACTTCGGGCAGGTGATCGCGCGACTGGACAGGGGCGTGCTGGCGAAATTCGAGGCGCGACACGGGCTGCCGAAGGGCAGCTTCATCAAGGCGTTGTACAGCATCCCGGAGTGGAAGGCGGTGGAGATTGGAGAGGGCACGGAGGAGGTATGGGTGGAGGCGGCGGGCCGGAAGCTGGACGAGCTGGCCGGGCGCCACCTCCCGAACATCTGGGGGGAGCGGGAGACGATGTGGCGGACGCTGGACGAGGACGTGGTAGGGCTGATCCGGCGGCTGGGGAACCGCTACGACGTGGGTATAATCTCCAACGCGACGCCGCGGCTGGAGGGCGAGCTGCGCGACCACCACAAGATCGACGGCCTGTTCAAGGTGATCGTGAACTCGGCGCGGGTGGGGATAGCCAAGCCGGACGCGCGCATATACCACCTAGCGGCGGAGCGGATGGGGGTGGAGCCCTCCGCCTGCGTCCACATTGACGACCTGGCTCACAACGTGGAGGGGGCGCGTGAGGCAGGCTTCCAGGCCATCCACCACGAGGGCGACTACGCTACGCTGGAGCGAGAGCTGCGGTCGCTGGGGGTGGAGTGGTAGCGGCCCGTCGCGGGGCGCGAGGTCACTGGCGCGGCTGAGTGCAAGACGGATCGACCGGCGCTCGATAGAGCGTCAGCTTCATCGTCCGGCGTGAGCTAAGGCCTAGCGCTCCAGCTTTTCGCGCACGCGTCCGATGTTGTAGAAGAGGACGCTCTGCACGACCACGGAGACGCTGACCAGCACAAACCAGACGAAGGACGGCAGCTCCGAGAGCCCGGCCACGAAGACCATGAGGGCCAGGAGGAACACTTCGAGGCCCACAATGTCCAGGCGCAGGCGGACGGGACGTGAGGAGCGCCAGCGTGAAACTGTAGCCATCTCAACCTAATAAACCGTGTAAGGCGGCTATTGTTACAGGTTCAGCGGGTTCAAGGTGGACACTAAGCTGGCGCGCTGGCTACAATTCTGGTGATTCGCCGGAAGCGGCGGATATTCTCAACCCCCATCGATAGCTTCGGAGGGATACACGTGCCCCAGAGAGTGAGTATCGATGCGATCCCGCAGATGCGGGACGCCGTGTTCGACCTGATCGCCTCCTATAGCCGTAGCAAGCGCCACTGTCGCTACGCCGACGTTCGCATTGAGGTGAGCGAGGGTAAGGTGGCGGTGGCCGAGAACGGGATGGATAAGTTCAGCGGCGAGGACTACGGCTTCGCCTTCGGCATCCGCGTCCTGGGGGGCGAGAACGTGGTTTCGCCCGGCTATTTCGGGGGGATTGTGGGCGCGGCGGACCTGCCAGAGATAGGAGAGCGGCTCAAGGAGGGGCTGGACCACGCCTACGAGCGGGCGGTGGCCAACGCCCGCGCCAAGGAGGGCTCGCGCAGCCGCTTCTCGGGCCTGGGTGACGCCCTGTACGACATGTCGCTGGCGCCTGTCGAGGTGCGCCAGGACACTACCGACGCCCGCTACGAGATCGACCCGCGGGCGGTGCCGCTGGAGGAGGTGGGAAAGTACGTGCGGGAGGTGTCGCAGCGGGTACAGGGTTTGGACTCGGGCGTGGTGTTCAACTACGTCTCGGCGTATACGATGCTGGAGCGTCAGCTGTTCGTCAGCTCGGAAGGGGCGAACATCGATCAGACGTGGGCGATCAGCCAAGGGACGTGCTTCGTGGTAGCGCAGGGGAAGGACGGGCACCAGGAGCTGTACGATTACTCCGGGCACCAGCGGGGGTGGGAGGTGATCACGCGCGGCGTGGAGGAGGGAGTTTCCGCCGGAGGCGGACCAGCTATCCAGATGCCGCACCTGATGGACTTCTCGCTGGAGCTGGCGCGGGACACGGTGGCGCTGGCCGCCTGCAAGCCGCTGAAGGCGACGGACGAGGAGGTGGTGGTGGTGACGGACCCGCACTACAACGCGCTGGTCTGCCACGAGGTGGTGGGCCACCCGACGGAGCTGGACCGGGCGCTGAAGTTCGAGACGGGGTACGCGGGCCGGTCCTGGTTCCTGCGCGACGTGAAGGAGAACCAGCTCGGCAAGCGGGTGGGCTCCGACCTGGTGACGGCGTTCAGCGACCCCACGATCGACGGGTTCGGGCACTACATGTACGACGACGAGGGGACGCCGGCGCGTCGCGTGTACCACTTCGATAAGGGGATATTCGGCGGCTTCTCCAACAGCCGTCAGACGGCGGCGATCATGGGGCTGGAGCCGAACGGCCACTACAAGGCGACGGACGCCTCGCTGGTGCCGCTGATCCGGATGTCGAACACGGCGTTCGCGCCGGGAGACCGCGACCCACACGACATAATACGGGAGGTGGAGAAGGGATACTACGTGGTGGGCCATCGCATACCGTCTATCGCCGAGTCGCGGGAGAACTTCCGCATCACGGCGATGAAGGTGTACGAGATCAGGAATGGGGAGATTGGGGAGATGTTCCGCGACGGGGGGCTGATGAGCGATACGCGGGACTACTTCCTGAACGTGGACGCGGTGGGGAACGACTTCCGGCTGTTCGCGATACCGAACTGCGGCAAGGGGCAGCCGATGCAGACGAAGCGTATGAGCAACGGCGGCCCGACGATGCGGAGCCGGGCGCGGCTGACGGGGGTGTAGTCCCATGATCCCACTATCCGAGCTCGAGAAAGCCGAACGTGAGGGGCTCGC
>CAJXNA010000231.1 GCA_913056415.1 uncultured Chloroflexota bacterium
CCTCTCGCGCGGAGACCGCCTCCCGTAGCCGCTCCTTGAGCTGACGCACCTGCCACAGGTGCTCCAGGTCGTGCTGGGCCAGCTCCCGCGCCAGCTCCCCCAGCGTCACAGGCCCGCGATAAGGGTGCTCCGCGCTGCGCTGCCAGTCAGCCTCCGTGAGCGCCCACAGCAGGTACGCCGTCTCCCGGCGCATGCCACGGAACGAGGCCAGCACCCGCGCGATCTCCCCACTCTGGTAGTCGCGCTCCTGGGGCAGCAGATCCACGTCCCAGGCGGGCAGGCCTGCCTGTCCGATACGTGTGCGCCTCGGCGTAGGCAGGGCCGAAGAGGACCCGGCGACGAAGGCGTTGAACTGGGCCAGCGCCAGCTCCTCGGCGTCCCGCAGGTGAGCCGCGATCTCCTTGAGAGACCACTCCCCTTCCGCCGGGCGCCAGACCAAGCTCTCCTCGTCAACGTCGTACAGCTCCGATATCAGGGAGTTGCCGGCCTCCCGCAGCGCCTTCAACACCCAATCCTTCGACAGGCTCAGGACAGGCTCCCGGCGATCTGGTTCCTCCATCACCACGCCATTGTAGCGCGTCGCGCTGAGCGAGGCCCGACCGTTCGTGGCGGTCTTAGGCCGCCCGCCGGCCCTTTGACCGGCCAACCCTTTGACCCTATCATGAGGAACGGCCCATGAGCGCGGACGCCCTTCCCTACACGCTCCTCATCATCTTTGCCGAGTTCACCATCGGCGGACTGTGGGTGCTCTGGCTCGCCGATATGCGGGGCACAGCCGCCGCCTCCTTCATCAAGTTCGGGGCCGCACTCGTATTCGTCACCGCCGGCCTCGCCTTCTGGATCGCCGTCAAGCTCTCAGTATCGAACGAGGTGGACGGCTACCCGCTGGACCCCTCCTACATGCCCCCGACGCGCATCGCCCTGGCGCTCGTGTTCGCCCTTACCCTGCCCTACGCCCTGCTCACCCTGCGCGGGGCCCGCCGGCCGGGGCTGGTCGCCGGCGGTCTCGCCTCCGCCGCCGGGCTGACCGCCATCGCCCTCCTTTCGCAGGTGTTCGCGCTCCCCACCTGGGGCTACCTGGGCACTCTACTCAGCCTCACAATCGGCGCCCTCGTCGTCGGCGCCGTCTCCATGGGGATGATATTGGGTCACTGGTACCTGGTCACGCCACGGCTGCCGGTGCAACCGCTGCGGGAGATAACGTTCGTCCTTCTCCTGGCGCTCGGCTTCCAGGCCCTCCTCCTCATCCCCTCCCTGGCCCTCCCCCGCGACGCCATCGCCAACTCCCTGGATACGCCGATCGGCCTCAACCCGTTCTTCTGGATGCGCGTCGGCGGCGGCCTGGCCTTCCCCTTCGCGCTCTCCTACATGGCGTTCGACTCCAGCGGCGTCCGCGCCATGCAATCCGCCACCGGACTGCTGTACATCGCTATGGCCCTCGTTCTCGCCGGCGAGATCCTGGCCAAGGGGCTCCTGTTCGCAACGGCGGTCCCCACCTGATGCGACCAAGAAGGGAGGAGACGATATGGCCCGCACCCTTGCCCTCCTGCTACTGGCGTTTAGCGCCCTAGCCCTCATCGCCATCGCCTGCAACGGCGAAGGCGACTTCCTCCTGGACGACGAGCCGGACGCCACGGGCACGCCGCCCTTCGACCAGCGCTCACCACAACCCAGCCCGACCCCAACACCTACGGCTGCTGCGGCCATCGGCGAGTGCGGCGAGGCCTACACTGTAGAGGCCGGCGACTCACTCTTCAGCATAGCCGAGAAGTGCGGCGTGGACGTGAACGACCTCCAAGAGCTCAACGACATCGACGATCCCACCAGCCTGAGGGTCGGCCAGGAGTTGAAGCTACCACCTCAGTCCGCGGGGGACGAAGAATGAGCGATTCACACGATCGCCAGGCCGCCTGGGACCTGCTCTGCGAGTACACCAAGACGGAACCCCTGCGCAAGCACGGCCTCGCCGTAGAGGCGGCGATGCGCGCCTACGCCCGCAAGTTCAGCGGCGACGAGGAGCAGTGGGGTATCGTCGGCCTCCTCCACGACTTCGACTACGAGGCCCATCCCAACCCCGAGGAGCACCCCGTCAAGGGTGCCGAGATCATGCGTCAGCGCGGCTGGCCGGAGGAGATCATCTACGCTGTCCTGTGCCACGCGGACTACCTGGAGCTGGAGCGGAAGACGCCCATGGACCGCGCCATATACGCCGTCGATGAGCTAACCGGCCTCGTCATCGCCGTCGCCCTCGTCCGGCCCAACAAGAGCATCCACGAGGTGGACGTGCGGGCGGTGCGAAAGAAGATGAAGGACAAGAGCTTCGCCCGCGCCGTCAACCGCGACGACATCGTTAAGGGCGCCGACCAGCTCAGCGTCGACCTGGACGAACACATCGGCTTCGTCATCGAAGCGCTGAAGCCGCTGGCGAACGAACTAGGCATCGCCGGCCCGACATGAACGTAGCGGAGCCCTTCAGGGCTCCATAGCCAACGTAGCTGCCGGTCTTGAGACCGGCTAGAAGGAGCACACCATGCCCGACCAGACCAAGACCCTCAAGGTGGGAGACTCCGCCCCCGATTTCACCCTTCGGGGCACCGGAAACACCAACTTCAGCCTCAGCGAGCAGCGCGGCAAGAACGTCGTCCTCGCCTTCTTCCCCGCCGCCTTCTCCCCCGTCTGCTCCCAGCAGATGCCCCGCATCCAGGCCGAGAAGTCCAGCTTTGACTCCTCCGACGCTGTGGTCGTCGGCGTCAGCGTGGACAACACCTGGGCCCTGGACGCCTTCGCCAAGCAGCTAGGCGTGGAGTTCCCCATCCTCAGCGACTTCTACCCCCACGGCGCTGTCTCCGAGAAGTACGGCGTTCTGCATCAGGCCGGAGTCTCCGAGCGCGCCGTCATCGGCATCGACAAGGAGGGCGCCGTCCGCTACATAGACGTCTCCCCCACCTTCACGGATATCCCCGACACACAGCCCTGCCTGACCGCGCTCAAGGGCTAGCGCCCGGACAACTACAGGGGCTCAGCATGCTGCGCCCCTACGGCCTTATCCCCTGGGCAGGTTACTCGCCAAAAGAACAGGCCGCCCTTTGCGGACGGCCCTCAACTGTTGTAGCCTCGCCTGGCCTAGGAGTACGAGCCCATCTTCCGCGCGATCTCGTTAAGCCTCTCCACCCGCTTCTTGACCGGCGGGTGGGTGCTGAACGCGTTCCCGAACAGGCCCATCATCATGTCGCCGCCCTCCCTCTTCTGCGTTCTCTTGAGGGGGTTGACGATGAACAGGTGCGATACCGCCGGGTTAACGTTCATTGGCCGCGCCTGTGAGTGCGTCTCCAGCTTCTCCAGGGCGCTGGCCAGCGACAGCGGCGTGTGCGTTATCTGGGCCCCCGTCTCATCTGCGCCGTACTCCCGGGTCCGCGAGAGCGCCATACGGATCATGCCGGCCGCCATCGGCGCCAGGATAAGTGTCGCAAGCAGCGCTACAATCCCGATGATGCCGCCGCCTCTTGAACGGCCGAAGCCGAAGAAGAATATCAACCATGGCAGGAACCCGATCGCGGCCCCTATCGTCACTGCAATGGCAC
>CAJXNA010000232.1 GCA_913056415.1 uncultured Chloroflexota bacterium
CGTGTTCAAGCGCTTGCCACTCAGGACGCAGAGACGGCTGAGGCTAGGACAGCGCCGCAACGGAGCCGATCACAGCGGCTGGCGGTAACGGCTAGGCCGCACACACTACGGGAACATAGTGTCATTTCGCGAGTACTATCTGAGGGGGTGGTGAATTGGAACCCATAACTCCTGGATTGGAATCCACACTGCGAGGGAATGCTAGGGCGCCTCGGGGCCTGACGGTGGTCCGTCGGAGGATGAACACCACCATCGCACCTAGTACAATCGCCCTATGGGCCTCGAAATCCACCGACTCGATATCTTTATGGGCCCAAACGACGCTGAGGATCGTACCATCTGGTGGGCCAGCCGCTTGCGTATAGGCATTGGGTGCCCGGATGAAGAGTTGCGAGAACAATCTAAATCAGGCAGGAGCTGATGTGGCGGGGATGTTAGTGCGAATTCGTGCTAGGACACCGATATGGCTTGGTGTATTCGCCATAGTGGCGCTGATCGTGGCAGCGTGTAGCGGGGGAGATGGCGGCACAGGCGAGCCAGAAGATTCGGAGCTGACGACCTCGTCTGTGGGCGAGTCGGGCGGCAGCGGGGATGATCCATCCCTCGCAGGCATGATCCCGGCGCCGGAGTTCCCCGGCGGCCATACCTGGTTCAACGTTAGCGAGCCGCTGTCGCTATCAGACCTGCGGGGTAAGGTAGTGCTGCTCGATTTCTGGACCTCGGGCTGCATCAACTGTCAGCAGATCATCCCCGACCTGACGCGGCTTGAGGACGAGTTCGCCGACGAGCTGGTAATCATCGGCGTTCATTCAGGAAAGTACGATCGTGAGCAAGAGGATGCGAGCGTCCGGCAATCGATCCTTCGTTTCGGCCTGCGGCACGCTGTGGTGAACGACCCTGATTTCGTCATCTGGTCCACATATGGCGTGAACGCCTGGCCAACGCTGGTCCTCATCGACCCGGCGGGGAACGTGGTAGGAGGGCGCTCAGGAGAGGGGATCTACCCGGTATTCCAGCCCGTCGTCGCGGCGCTAGTCGAGGAGTTCGACGCCAGGGGAGAGATCGACCGCTCGCCGATAGCGATCGACCTGGAGGCCGCCGCGGTCACGTCGGCGTTCCTCTCCTTCCCAGCAGCCGTGCTCGCAGATGAGGCCGGCGACCGTCTTTTCATCGCAGACTCCGGGCACAACCGGATCCTGATCGCGGGGCTCGACGGCGAGCTGCAGGGCGTCATCGGTTCGGGCCAGGAAGGGTTTGACGATGGCATGTTCGAGGAAGCGACCTTGCGGCAGCCCCAGGGGCTGGCCCTTTCCGCGGATGGCAATACGCTGTACATCGCGGACACGCGGAACCACGCCATCCGAGCGGCGGACCTGAGGACGAACCTGGTCACGACTATCGCCGGCACGGGGTTGAGGGCTTTGACTTTGCCCCAGGAGGGCGCACCTGCCGTAGAGACTGATCTCGCGTCGCCTTGGGGCCTCTTATTGCATAACGGGACGCTCTATATCGCCATGGCCGGCACGCACCAGATCTGGACGATAGATACCGAAGCGAACACGGTCTCCGTGTTCGCTGGTAGTGGCGGCGAGGGGATACAGGATGGGCCCCGTTACCAGGCGACGCTGGCCCAGCCGAGCGGGCTGACAACGGACGGAAGCACCCTGTACTGGGTGGACCCGGAGTCAAGCTCCGTGCGGAGGCTGTCGATCGACGGCGAGGGTGATGTGGAAACCCTCGTGGGCACTGGCCTCTTCGACTTCGGTGACGCCGACGGCGTGGGCGCGGCAGCTCTCCTGGAGCACCCGCAAGGAATCGTCTATGCCAACGGCACGTTGTACGTGGCGGACACGTACAACCACAAGTTGCGGACCGTGGACCCGGCGAGCCGCGAGGTGGTTGTGGTGGCAGGCGGCACGCGGGCCGGCTTCGACGATGGCCCCGGCGTTGAGTCGCTACTGAGCGAGCCCAACGGTCTGAGCGTAGCGAACGGGATACTGTATATCGCCGACACGAACAACCAGGTCATCCGGTTGATGGATCTGAGAACGAACGCCGTATCGACTCTTGAGCTGAGCAACCTGGCGGTGGCGGCGCGCGGCGTCGAAGGGAGAACGCTGAAGGTGTCGCTCCCCGGGCAGACGGTCTCTCCGGACACGTCGACACTAAGGATTCGACTGGCGGCGCCAGAGCAGTTCCACCTCAATAGCCTGGCGCCATCCGAGCTAAAGCTGACCAGTTCCAACGCGCCTGTTCTCGAGCTTGGGAAAGACACCATCGGCTGGACGACAGGCGATCCGTTCGTCGAAGTTCTCGTCTCGGTGTCGGTGAACGACGGCGACGCTATCCTGACGGCTCGGGGGCAGGTCTACTACTGCCGGACCGGCGATGAAGCGATCTGCCTTATCGAGAACGTGGATATAGCGCTGCCCCTCACTGTGGAGCCTGGAGCAGCCAACGGCCAGGTGGTCCTGGACTACGCGCTGCCCGACCTGCCGATCAACAATTAGCGACGTGCCATCGTAACTAGGCGCGCCCCGCACTTTCCGTCGCCGGTGCGATTCGGCTTCGGAGTCGGCGGCTGGCGCATGTCAACGTGACCGCACACTCCACCGCCCGGTGAGTCTGGCGCCAGCTCATCGCGGCCATTCCCTGGGGCGAGCAGACCCGCTATCTCATCCGGGACCGCGACCGCTGCTACGGCGACACCTACATCCCCCGCGCCGCCCGGCTCGGGATCGAGACGCTGCTGACCCCCGTCCAGGCACCCAAGCTCGAGAACAGGCCGCGGAGATCGCGCTGTCCGCCGAGCTGGGTGGAGAGTGCTGACGGGTACCGGGAGCTGCCCCCTGTGACATTGACATTGCTCTTTCTATGGCGCACCATTGGCATATTCGTAGTGTCCCATCCATAGTCGCGAAGGGAGGCATAGATGAAACGACGGTCTATCCTTTGGGTTCTATTCTTAGGCATCGCGGCCCTTGCGGTATTAGCGATCGCCTGCGGCGACGACGACGAGGATGTCGGCGAGACGCCGGCGGTCGGCGAAACTCCAGCGGCGCCGACCGCTGGCAGCCACAGCCAGATCCTGGCGGACGTGCAGAGCGCGGATGAGCTGGTCTGCGGCGTCAATGACGGCGTGCCCGGCTTCGGGTTCGTTGAAACTGACGGCACCAACTCCGGCTTCGATACCGACTTCTGTCGCGCCATCGCCGCCGCCGTCCTCGGCGATGCGACCAAAGTCCAGTTCGTCCCGTTAACGGCAGAAGCGAGGCTGACCGCCCTGCAGACGGGCCAGATCGACGTCCTCATCCGCAACACCACCTGGACGATCACTCGCGACGCGGCAACCGGCCTGAGCTACGCCGTAACGACGTTCTACGATGGTCAGGGGATGATGGTGCGCGCGGACGACCCCTTCGCGACCGTCGACGACCTGGCGACGGCGCGCATCTGCGTCCTTGCTGGCACCACCACCGAGCTGAACCTGGCCGACCGCCTGCCTGACAGTGATGTTCAACCATTCGAGGACAACAA
>CAJXNA010000233.1 GCA_913056415.1 uncultured Chloroflexota bacterium
GATCCCCGACGGCTCGTACTTCTACTTCGTGCACTCCTACTACCCGCGGCCGGACGATAGCGAGATCGTCGTAGGGGAGACGGAGTACGGCGTCAGGTTCCCCTCCGTGGTGGCCCGCGATAACCTGGTGGCCACCCAGTTCCACCCTGAGAAGAGCGGCGTGATCGGCCTGCGCATGTACGAGAACTTCCTGCGCATAGCGGTCAGCGCCAAGGCTCGTTGAGGCGTCTGCCTCCGTACGTGGAGCCTCCCATGGAGATAATCCCAGCTATCGACATACGCGGCGGGCGCTGTGTGCGGCTGGTGCAGGGAGACTACGACCGCGAGACCGTGTTCGCCGACGACCCGGCGGAGGCGGCCCGCCGCTGGCGTGATGCTGGCGCGAAGCGGCTGCACGTCGTGGATCTGGACGGTGCGCGGGAGGGCCGAGCGATAAACGCCGCTTCCGTGGAGCGCATCGTCGCGGCGGTGGACGTGCCCGTGCAACTGGGCGGCGGCCTCCGCGACTTGGAGACCGTTGGAGGGTACTTGGAGGCTGGGGTGGAGCGGGTGGTGCTGGGTACTGCCGCCGTGAAGGACCAGGCGCTGCTGGCCAGCGCCCTCGCCCGCTTCCCGGGACGAATCGTCGTCGGCGTCGATGCCCGCGAAGGGATCGTGGTAACGGAGGGCTGGCGCGACGCTTCGGGGATATCGGCTTCGGACCTCGTGCGGCAGCTCGTGGGTATGGGCGTGCCACGCGCAATCTACACCGATACGCTCCGTGACGGCACCCTCACGGAGCCGAACTTTCCGGCCCTGGAGACGCTGCTCTCCGACCGTCAGCAGTTGCGGATCATCTACTCGGGAGGCGTCTCTACGATCGACCACCTTCGCCGCCTGGCGGAGACCGGCGTTGAGGGCGCCATCGTCGGTCGCGCTCTGTATACGGGCGACATAGACTTGGCGGAGGCGCTGGCGGCGATACAAACTTAGCGAGCGCTTAACCAGCGGCTGCGGTATACTAATCTCGCCTTTGCGAGTCTGAT
The DNA here is from genome assembly GCA_913056415.1 of uncultured Chloroflexota bacterium. GTDB lineage: Bacteria > Chloroflexota > Dehalococcoidia > SM23-28-2 > RBG-16-64-32 > JADFNQ01. Next base: position 1,026 of record CAJXNA010000233.1, read on the forward strand.
AGGAGGATCAGTATGGCGGATGACGTAGGTATACCGGAGGACATCCGCGACATCGTAAAGGGGTCGATCACCGGCCTGCACCAGCTCGTGGACGCGGTGGCGCTCCCGCTGGAGGCTGAGCATAAGGCGACCCTCACCGATGAGCGCAAGTTCTTCACCGAAGACGGGCGCATCTGCGACGAGATCCTGGACGCCCGAAAGCAGGTGCGGATGAAGTCGGCTGAGGCCGGCTACTACGGAATGTTCGCCCCGGAATCGGTGGGTGGAGGCGGTATCGGCATTCGCGTAATGGTGTTCCTTGAGGAGGCGCTGTACCGCCGCTACGGCCCCGGCCGGCCGCTGATCACCTGGGCCAAGGGGTGCCTCACCCAGCCCGTGCTGGCGTCGTTCGTGGACGGCCCCTCACACATGCTGATGGGCGTCAGCCCCTCCGTACGCGAGGAGTTCATACCCTCTATCGCCAAGGGCGAGAAGATGGTCTGCTTCGGACTCAGCGAGTCTGATGCCGGCTCCGACGTGTGGGGCATCAAGACTCGCGCCCGACGCGACGGCGACGACTGGATAATCAACGGCTCCAAACAGTGGATCACCAACGCACCCTACGCCGACTACTCCGTGATCTTCGCTATCACCGACGAGGAGCTGGTGGCGCAGCACAAGGGTGGCATCAGCGCCTTCTTCCTCGAGACCGACGCCCCTGGATACACTTTCGACGGCGTGCTGCCGGTGATGGGCCACCAGGGCGGCGACTGCGGCAGCATGACGTTCGAGGATGTCCGTGTCCCCGCGGACCGCCTGGTGGGTCAGGAGGATCGCGGCTTTGAAGTCGCTATGTTCGGTATCTCCGAAGGGCGCATCGCCATCGCATCCAACATGATCGGTATGTGCGAGTTCGCCCTGGATGCCTCCCTGGAGTACGCTAAGCAGCGCAAGACGTTCGGCAAACCTATCGCGGAACACCAGGCGATCCAGTTCATGCTGGCGGATATGGCGATCGACATCTTCACGATGAAGTACATGGTGCTCCAGACCGCAGCCCTGGTTGAGAGCTTTCCCAAGACGGGGCGGATGCCCGTCAAGGAGATCTCAATCGCAAAGGCCTACGCCGTTGAGAAGGCTCAGGAGGTCTACGACAAGGCGATCCAGGTCCACGGAGGCATGGGCCTCTCCTCCGAGCTGCCGCTTGAGGAGGGGTTCCGCATCGCCCGCACCCTGCGCATCCCCGACGGCACCGGCGAGATCCAGCGCCGCACCATCGCCCGCCAGATGCTGCGCGGCGATACGGTCTTCTAGCGGTTGTCGGCGGAGATCATAGCCGCCGCTGTCGGGATAGCGTTCCTCGCGGCGCTCTGCATGTCGACGACAGGCTTCGGCTTCGCGCTCACGATGACGCCGCTTCTCACCCTGGCCTGGGACGTGAAGGCTGCTGTGGCGACCAGCATTGTCCTCAGTCTCCTGACTGTCGTTCCCAACCTGTACGAGGTTCGCGCTCACGTAGTGCCGACGAGGGTGCTGATCATGCTCGCGGGGTTCGTCCTGGGGATGCCGCTGGGCCTCATGTTGTTTGAACGCCTCGACAGCAACGCATTGAAGTTGTTCGTGGCGGCCACCGTCATCGTCGCGAGCATCGTAACGTACGTCTCTCCAACGCTCCGGATCACCCGCAACGCTGGCCCTCTGGGGGTGGCGGCGGGCGCGGCGAGCGGCGCCCTCGGGCCCAGCACCAGCATGAACGGCCCACCCGTAGTGCTGTACCTCCTCGGTCTCGACCCGAGCATCGAACGCTTCCGGGGGACTATCCTGGCGTACTTCTTCCCTGCGGGGATCCTCACCGTGACCGCTTTCGCCATCGCGGGGCGGATCACGAGCGATGTCCTCCTGGTAGTCGCGGCGGCCTTGCCCGCGCTTGTGTTGGGGACGTACGCAGGTACCTGGCTGCGAACGCGCCTCAATCCGGAGAGGTTTCGCACCATCGTCCTGGGAGTGCTGATGATCGCCAGCATCGGTGTGATCGCTTCGGCGCTCGGCTAGCGGCACGGTGACCGCCCCTGATACGATAGCCTCGCCATGCTTACCAAGCGAATCATACCCTGCTTCGATGTGGCCGAAGGCCGCGTGGTGAAGGGCGTTCGCTTCCTCAACCTGCGCGACGCCGGCGACCCGGTGGAGCTGGCCGCCAGCTACGACGAGGAAGGCGCCGACGAGCTCGTATTTCTCGACATAAAAGCGTCGCCGGAGGGACGCGACACCTCTCTGGAGATGGTGCGCCGCATCGCAGATCAGGTGTTCATCCCCTTTACCGTCGGCGGGGGCATTCGCACCACTGAGGACGTTCGGCTGATGCTGGAGTCCGGCGCCGATAAGGTGGCGATCAACACCGCGGCCGTGGAGAACCCGGAGTTCGTCGCTGAGGCGTCGGCCAAGTTCGGCGCCCAGTGCATCGTCGTCGCTATCGACGCCAAGAGGACGGGTGAGGGCCGATGGCAGGTGCACACTTA
>CAJXNA010000234.1 GCA_913056415.1 uncultured Chloroflexota bacterium
CCGACTCTGACCTCGGCACGAGACAGTGCCCCAATGGTCGACGACAAGCTCTCCAGTTTCTCTCGAAATTGGCCTAGCGTCTGTAAATGCTTTTTAGTGATAATGCGGCTCCCGTCCGGAGGACTTGGAATGAGAACGGCTGGAATGCGACGGCCGGGATCGATGGCCGCGCTCTTGCGTAGCTCGCGGATGGATCGAACGATATCCATCAGTGTTTGGACATCAGCTTCCGCCTCGGGGTTCACCCAGGCCCGCTCGGCCTTCGGCCAGGCCGCGACGATGAGCGCTTCCTCGTCCGCCCAGCCGATACGCGCACTGAGATTTTGCCACAGCGCCTCCGTGACAAACGGCATGAACGGGTGCAGCAGCCGCAGGCAGGTGTCCAGGACATGGGCCAGCACCGGCAGGGGCGAGCGGTCGCCGGCCTTGAGGCGAACCTTCGCCATCTCGATGTACCAGTCCGCGTACTCACTCCAGAGGAACTCGTGCAGCCGGTGTCCCGCCTCGCCGACCTGGAAGCGGTTGAGGAGCCGGTCCACCTCCGTGACGAGGCGCTGCAGCCGCGACATGACCCAGCGGTCCTCGATGGGCATCCCGGCCCGCCGCTTCCGGTCTGGCGCCTGGAGCCGCTCGTCGCCGATGCTCTGGATCACGAAGCGGGAGGCGTTCCATATCTTGTTGGCGAAGTTGCGCCCGGCCTCCAGCCGCTCGTCGGACAGGCGAAAGTCGTTGCCGGGGGCGCCGCCGGTGGCCAGCACGAACCGCAGGGCGTCGCAGCCGTACTTGTCGATCGCCTCGATCGGATCCACCACATTCCCCAGGCTCTTGCTCATCTTGCGGCCCTCGTGGTCGCGGATGAGCCCGTGCAGGTAGACGTGGCGGAACGGAACCTCTCCCGTGTTGTAGAGGCCCGTCATAATCATGCGGGCAACCCAGAAGAAGAGGATATCGTACCCTGTCTCCAGCACCGATGTAGGGTAGAAGTAGCGCAGATCATCCGTCTCTTTAGGCCAGCCCAACGTCGAGTACGGCCACAGCGCCGACGAAAACCAGGTGTCCAGGACATCGGCGTCCTGCTCCAGCTTGCCGGAGCCGCACTTCTCGCAGGCGCTGGGGTCGTCTACGGCCACGGTAAGCTCGCCGCAGTCGCCGCAATACCAGACCGGGATGCGATGCCCCCACCAGAGCTGTCGCGAGATGCACCAGTCGCGGATATTCTCCATCCAGTTCATGTACACCCGCGCGAAGCGGCGGGGGATGATCTCGATTCGTCCGTCCTTCACCGCCTCGATGGCGGGCCCGGCCAGCGGCTCCATGCGCACGAACCACTGCTCGCTGACGACCGGCTCCACGACGGTGTCGCAGCGGTCGCAGTGGCCGATCGAGTGATGATACTGCTCCGTCTTCTCCAGAAGCCCCAGCCGCTCCAGGTCAGCGACAATGACGTCCCGACACTGGAACCGGTCCATCCCCTTGTAGGGGCCGGCCTCCTCGTTCATCGTCCCGTCCGGGCCCACGGCGACGATGGCGGGCAGGCCGTGCCGCTCCCCGATCTCGAGGTCGACGATGTCGTGGCCGGGGGTGATCTTGAGCGCACCGGTCCCGAACTCCGGGTCCACCGCGTCGTCGGCGATGATCGGAATCTGCCGCTCGATGATGGGGAGCAGCGCCTTGCGGCCGACGATCTTCTGCCAGCGCTCCGCCTTGGGGCTCACCGCCACAGCCACATCGGCCACGATCGTCTCCGGCCGCGTGGTAGCGATGACCATATACTCATCCGTCACGTTGCCGGAGTCGTCCAGCAGAGGATAGCGGACGTACCAGAGCTTGGCGGACTGCTCCCTGTGCTCCACCTCCAGGTCGGACAGCGCCGTCTGGCAGCGGGGGCACCAGTTGATCATGCGCTCGCCGCGGTAGATGAGGCCGTCCCGGTACAGCTTCACAAAGGTGGTGCGCACCGCCAGCTGCGGCCCCTCATCCATCGTGAACACCTCTCGCTCCCAGTCACAGGAAGCGCCCAGACGCATGTGCTGGCTGGTGATGACACCGCGGTACTTGTGCACCCACTGCCAGACCCGCTCCACGAACCGCTCGCGGCCGAGATCGTGGCGGCTCACGCCTTCCTTGGCCAGCTCTCGCTCCACCACGTTCTGGGTGGCGATGCCGGCGTGATCGACGCCCGGGAGCCAGAGGGTGGGATCGCCGCGCATACGATGCCAGCGGATGAGGCAGTCCTCGATGGTGGCGACAAGGGCGTGCCCCAGGTGCAGCTCGCCGGTGACGTTGGCGGGCGGCATGATGATGCAGAACGGCTGCTTATCCCGCTCTATCCTGGGCGCGAAGTAACCCCTGTCCAGCCAGAACTGGTACAGGCGACCCTCCACCCTGGAGGGATCATACGCTTTGGGGATCTCTTCAGCGTCCCTGGCCACCCAACTACGCCTCCTACGCACAAGGAACCCGCCGGAGGCGGATTCCGTCAGGGCGCATTCTACCGCCGCCCGCTAGGAGCGGTCAACGAAGGGGCTCTGGTACCGAGTGCGCGAACCTAGCGGGGAGATCGTCTGATTAGCGGGAGCCGCGCAAGCGCGGGTCCAGCACGTCGCGCAGGGCGTCGCCAAGCATGTTGAAGCCGTAGACGGCGATGAAGATCGCCGCGCCGGGGATAATCATCAGGTATTCGTGACCCACCCCGTAGTGGCGGCCCTCGTCCGCCAGCATTCGGCCCCAGGTGGGGAACGGCGCCTGGATGCCGAAACCCAGGAAGCTGATGGTGGCCTCCGCCAGCACGGCGATGCCCAGGTTCAGCGTCGCCAGGATGATAATCACGGGCATGATGTTCGGCAGGACGTAGCGCAGCATGATGCGGGTGTCCGTCGCCCCCAGCGCCCGCGCCGCCTCTATGTACACGTTCTCCCTGATGGCCAGCACGGCGCCGCGGATGATGCGCGAGCCGAAGCCCGCGAAGATGATGCCCAGGGAGAAGATGACCACGGTGCTGCGGAAGAACGTATACCAGATCCAGTCACCGTCCCTGGGTTGCAGCCCTACGTCCGGCCCGCGGCCGATGCCCAGGAAGCCGTCGCCGCCGGTGCCCAGGATGGCGACGAAGGTGAGGAGAAGGAAGATGGCAGGCAGCGCCACCCAGACGTCCACGAACCGCTGCACGACCATGTCCACCCAGCCACCCAGGTAGCCGCTCACCCCCCCTACAACCACTGAGATGACGGCGGCCAGGAGGACCGTCCCCAACCCCACCAGGACGGTGACCTGGGTTCCAAGGACTACGCGGCTGAAGAAGTCCCGCCCCAGGTGGTCCGTGCCGAACCAGTAGGTGCTGTTGGGGTCGGTCAACGCGTCGGCGAAGTGCGGCTCATCATAGGGGAAGCGGACGATCCAGGGGGAGAACACGGCAACGACGACGGTCAGGATCAGGATCAACGCCCCGAACGCGCCCATCGGCTTGCGCCGGATAAACATGCCGATAGCCGCCAGCCACTGCCA
>CAJXNA010000235.1 GCA_913056415.1 uncultured Chloroflexota bacterium
GCAAGGCCAGCTCGGTGGGGCCAGCCACCGTGACCCCGTTCGCCGTTCAACACGCGAGTGGCGCGCCGTCCTACGCTCTGCGGGTCGAGTACGACGGCAAGCTCATCGCCTACTCCGGGGACACCGAATGGACCGAATCGCTCATAGACGCCGCTCGCGGCGCCGATCTCTTCGTGTGCGAGGCGTACTTCTTTGAGAAGAAGGTCAAGTTCCACCTGGACTACCGGACGCTGCGACAGCATCGGGAACAACTAGCCTGCGGCAGGCTAGTCTTGACCCACATGAGCGAGGAGATGCTGGGCCGCGCCGATGAGGCCGACGTGGAGCTGGCAGAGGACGGCCAGGTCATCGCGCTGTAGCCTCTAACGTTCACGCGAACTGCCGCCAAGCTGCTATAATCGCCACGTATGGAATCCTGGTCCGTAGGCTTCGACGGCGACTCCGATGTGGAGCGCCACGCCGGCGTTGAGGCGAAGCAGCCTGCCGGCGCAGTGCCCCTGCGCCTGCGCGTCGTCTCCGATTACATCTGACCGTGGTGCTTCATCGGCCTGGTGCGGGCCGAGCGGCTGTTCGGTGAGTTCGACGTTGAGTTCGACGCCTGGGCCTACAACCTGCGGCCCGGCATCCCTCCCGAGGGGCTGCCCCGGGACGAGGTCTATCGCGGGCGTCGCTACCCGTCCGGCTACCTTGACAGGCTGCGCGAGACGGCCAGGGAGTCCGGCATCGAGATGATCGCGCCGCCGGTCGTGGCCAACACGTTCAAGGCGCACGAGGCGACGGAGTACGCCAAGGAAGGCGGCCGCCTGCTGCGGTTCCATCGCGCCGTGTTCGCCGCCTACTGGGAGAAGGGCGAGAACATTGGCGATGAGGACGTCCTTTGTCGCCTGGCCGGCGAGTGCGGCCTGGATAGCGACGGGCTGCGGGCGGCGCTGGCTGATGGCCGCTACGCCCAGCGGGTGGAGGAGCAGATGGCGTGGGCGGGCGCCGCCGGGCTGAGCGGGGTACCCACGTTCGTCTTCAACGAGAAGTTCGCCCTTGTTGGGGCCCAGGACTATGAGGTGTTCGCGGATGTCGCTCGCCGCGTCCAGCGTGGGGACCTGCCTGCCCGGCAGGCAGGTCTGAAGGCGGAAGGATGAGATAGGAGGAGCGATGGAGTTCAGGTTCAATGCCGAAGAGGAGGCGTTCCGAACTGAGGTACGCGAGTTCTTGAAGGCGGAGCTGACGCCCGGCTGGCAGGATCAGTTCGATAACGATACGGAGTTCCTGGCCGCACAGCAGTCCCAGTTTGCCCGCCAGTTCAACAAGAAGCTGGCGCAGCGGCGCTGGCTGACGCTGCCCTGGCCGGAGGAGTACGGTGGCCTCAAGGCCTCCATCATGCAGCAGATGGTCTACAACGAGGAGATGGCGTACCAGGGCGCGCCCACCGGCCTGAACATGGGCGTGGCCTGGGTGGGGCCCAGCCTTATGATCTACGGCAGCGAGGAGCAGAAGAAGCGCTTCCTCCCCGCCATCGCCAACCACGACGAGATCTGGTGCACGCTGTATTCGGAGCCCGAAGCCGGCTCCGATCTCGCCTCCCTGCAGACGCGGGCGGTCAAGGACGGCGATGAGTGGGTGATCAACGGCCAGAAGATATGGACCAGCGGCGCCCACCGCTCGGATTGGGGCTGGCTGGCGGCCCGCACGGACCCCGAGGCGCCCAAGCACAAGGGCATCAGCATGTTCATCCTGCCCATGGACACCCCCGGCATCAGCGTGCGGCCGCTGATCAACATGGCCGGCATGCACGGCTTCAACGAGGTGTTCTTTGAGGACGTGCGCATCCCGGCCAACTATATCGTGGGGCAGGAGAACAACGGCTGGTATCAGCTGGCCGTAGCGCTGGACTTCGAGCGGTCGTCGGTGGCGGGGGTGGCGCGGGCGCGCCGTTGGTGGGAGGACCTCGTGAGCTTCTCCAAGGAGCACCGCTCGTTCGTGGGGGCGCGGCCGGAGGTGCGTCACCGGCTGGCGGAGATCGGCGTGGAGCTGGAGGCCGGGCAGAACCTCTGCTACCGCGTCGCCTCTCTCCAGCAGGCGGGCAAGATACCGAACTACGAGGCCTCAATCGCCAAGCTGTACTCCTCGGAGTTGGGGCTGCGGCTGGCCGGCAGCGGGATGGAGATGCTTGGGCTGTACGGCCAGCTTCATCCGCGCAGTAAGTATGCTCACCTGAAGGGCCGCATCGAGCGATACTACCAGCTCAGCGTGGCGGAGACGATCGGCGGCGGCACCAGCGAGATAATGCGCAACATCATCGCCATGCGCGGCCTGGGGTTGCCGAAGGGGTAGGGGCCATTAGGCTTGAGGCTCTGGAATTCATCCGTTGCCCTACCTGTCATGGATCGCTGGCCGCTGCGGGGGGCCAGGCAGGGGAGGAGGTGAAAGAGGGGGAGCTGAAGTGTGCCGAGTGCGGCCGCACATGGCCAGTTCGGGGCGGCATGCCACACCTCGTGTTCCCGGAGGAGCTGCAGGGGGACGATGCCCGCTCCCGCGAGCTCTGGGACCGAATCGCACGCTTTTACGACTGGATCGCCGCTCTCACGGGCGTGATCCAAGGTGTCAACGGGGCTGAGGTACAGCGCGACCTGATAGCCCGGCTCGACCTGCGCCCCGGCCGCGCCGTCCTTGAGACGGCCGCCGGCACTGGCAGCAACCTGAAGGTCATCGCCGAGCAGATGGGGGACCAGCACACCGCCTTCGGCCTGGATATCTCCCCCCGCACGCTTACCCGGGCCGCCCGGAAGCTTAGAGACTTCCGGCCTCCGCCTGAGCTAGTTGTGGGGAACGCGGCGCACCTGCCCTTTGCCGATAACGTCTTCGACGCCGTCCTCGACGGCTATGGGATCAAGTACTACTCCGACAAGGGCCGCGCCATCCGCGAGATGCTGCGGGTGGTCAAGCCAGGGGGAAAAGTTGTCATCACGGATCTGGGGTTGCCTCCGGAGAAGCCGCGGAGCTTCAGGCAGCGTCTGTTGCTGCTCTGGATTCCCGGATTCGCCGATGGATCACCCATCGACTTGATTCCCGACGACGTGAAGGACCTGAAGTTGGAGTGGGACGCCCACGAGACCGCCTACACAATCGAGTTTCACAAGGCGGGTACATATACTAACCCTTAGCCGTGGCTGAGAAGAGTCTGCTCCGTTGCTCCTGGGCCAACAGCAGCCCCCCGACGCTCCAGTACCACGACAAGGAGTGGGGCGTCCCCGTCCACGACGACCGCGTGCTGTTCGAGTTCCTGACGCTTGAGGGGGCGCAGGCGGGGCTGAGCTGGGAGACGATCCTCAAGAAGCGAGAGAACTATCGCAGGGCGTTCCACGGCTTCGACCCGGCGCTGGTCGCCCGATATGGCGAACGGGACGTCGAGCGCCTGCTAGCCGACCGGGGCATCGTGCGCAACCGGCTGAAGATAGCGGCCACGATAACGAACGCCAAG
>CAJXNA010000236.1 GCA_913056415.1 uncultured Chloroflexota bacterium
TGATCTGGGTGAGGAGGAAGAGCTTCGTCTCGTAGTGGGCGGGATTGATCTTGGGCAGCCACTGGCCGGGGGCGTCGCCGGCGATGAACTCGACCTCGGTGAGGAAGGTGCAGAACTGGCACATAGCGCGCTCTATGTCGTCGGGAAGGGGCTTCACCGTCTCCCAGGGGATATCCGTGGCGGAAGACCACTGGCGCTGCACGGCCTCCTCGTAGAGGAGGCGGGCGTTCTCCGACCATACGTCCGCCTTGTCCGCATAATAGAGGCCGGTCCGGGGCGCTGCCTTCCGAGGGCTGGCATCGCGCGGTAGGATACTGGACGTCTCCGAGTGCTCGGGGACTTCGCGGCCCTTCTCGATCTCGTCGAACGTCAGGCCGCGACGGCCGGGGTGGACCTTCTCCACCTTGCGGGCGTCATCCGGCTTAAGCCAGCTCAGGTCCAGCTCTGGGACGTCCTCCTCGGTACGGATCTTCTCCAGAATGTCAGCGCTTATAGCCATAACCCGCCCTCCGAATGCAATACGGCTATCGAAACCATTCCTGGGCAACCGTAGACTATAACGGCGGCAATACCATGTCAAGAGCGCGTCCGGTGAGCGCGCACCGGAGCGTGGGTAGCGCTCACCAGACGACGGACGGCGGCCGCCGCCTCGGCTTCTGGCGGCGGAAGGCCCCGACCAGCACCACGCCGGCGATGAAGCCGCCTACGTGGGCCCAGAAGGCGATACCCTCCGTGACGCCGGCAGCGGCGCCGAGCGAGGCGACGCCGCTGAGGAGCTGGAGGAGGAACCAGAAGACGATGAGGAACGCCGCTGGCACAGGGAACACCCCGAAAAACCAGAGCCAGGGGATGAGCACGGAGACGGTGGCGCGCGGGTAGAGCACCAGGTAAGCGCCCAGCACGCCCGCTATCGCGCCGCTGGCCCCTACCATCGGGATAAGGCTCTCCTGATCGATGAACACCTGAAGGGTAGTGGCGGCGAGCCCGGCCAGGAGGTAGAAGACCAGGTAGCGACCGTGGCCCATGGCGTCCTCCACGTTATCGCCAAATACCCACAGGAAGAGCATGTTGCCGATGAGGTGGAGCCAGCCGCCGTGGATGAACATGGAGGTGACCACCGTGGACGGCTCCTCAACGGCGGAGGGGCTCTCCAGCCAGTCTACGAGCTGAACAGGGACGACGCCCCAGTCCAGGAAGAAGCGGCCGACGTCGATAGTGCTGAGCGAGAGCTCGTAGAGGAATACGAGGACGCAGGCGATGATGATGCCCACGTTGACGTAGGGGGTAGTGCGGCGGCGGGTGCTATCGCCGATGGGAATCATACGGTATCAGTTTAGATGTGGCACTCCCCACTGGGAAGTCAGATTCTTCGCGACGCTCAGAATGACGGTGTGCGAAGGGCTCAGAATGACACGGAGCGAAGCCCGAATCCGCTATCCCTTGCGCCAGGGGGTCTCCGGCTTGCCGGCGGCCTTGTTCACGTATCGGGCGAGGACGAACAGCAGGTCGGAGAGGCGGTTGAGGTAGATGACGAGCTGGGGGTTCACATCCTCCTGACGGGAGAGGCGCACCACGGCCCGCTCGGCGCGGCGGCAGACGCCGCGGGCCAGGTGGAGGAGGGCGCCCGCCCGGGTGCCGGAGGGGAGGATGAACGTCCGCAATGGCGGGACCTTAGCGTCGTGCTCATCGATGAGACGCTCCAGGCCGGCGATCTTACGCTCGGGGTCAATGAACATGCGGCCCCTGTCGGCCTTGGGGCCGGACTCGCTCGCCAGCTCAGCGCCGATGTTGAACAGCTCGTTCTGGATCGACTGGAGGGCGGCAGCGATTCGCTTCTGGCGGAGGAATGACACGGCGACGCCGAGGGTTGAGTTGAGCTCGTCGACGCTGCCGTAGGCCTCGACGCGGGGATCGTCCTTGGGCACGCGGCGGCCGCCGAACAGCGCCGTCTCACCCTGATCGCCGGTGCGGGTGTAGAGCTTGGACTTCGTCTGACGCGCCATGGTCAGCGCCTAGTCTACTGCGCGTCGCCGTCCGGGGCCAGCACCGGCCTCCCCGTCACCGGATGCGACAGTACGTGAAGCGAGGTGCCGTAGACCTGTCGCAGCCGCTCACGGGTGAGCACCTCGCCGGGGGCACCCTCGACGATCACGCGGCCCTGGTGCAACATGACCAGGCGATGGCAGAACTGGGCCGCGAGCGTGAGGTCGTGCACGGCGGCCAGGACCGCCTTGCCCTCGCTTCGACACAGCCGCGCCATCAGGCGCAGAGTGGCCGCCTGGTGGCCCACGTCCAGGTGAGCCGTAGGCTCGTCCAGGAGCAGCAGCGGCGTCTCCTGGGAGAGCGCGCGGGCGACGAGGAGACGCTGGCGCTCGCCGCCGGAGAGCTCACCGATACGGCGTCCGGCCAGCTCCCAGGTGTCCGTGGCGAGCATAGCGCTACGGACAGCACGGAGGTCGCCCTGACCTTCGCCCTGGAGCAGCTTCAGGTGCGGCGTGCGGCCCATCAGGACCAACTCCAGGGCGGTGAACGCCGGCGGCAGCTGCGGATTCTGGGGGACCACGGCCACCCGCAGGGCAACCTCCTTCGGAGACAGACGGAGGGCATCGTAGCCGTCCATGCTCACCCCGCCCGCCTGGGGGGCGACGACGCCGCTTACGGCGCGGATGAGGGTGGTCTTGCCGGAGCCGTTGGGCCCTACCAGGCCCAGGAGCTCGCCTACAGGCAGGGAAAGCGAGACATCGCGCAGCGCCACCCGAGCGCCGTAGGTCACAGTGAGACTGCGCACGTCGAGCGCGGCCGCGCCTCTTTCCTCGACCAGCGCCCTCACCAGAATGACCCCACGCGGGCGCGGCGCAGCAGGTAGAGGAAGAACGGGACGCCGCAGACCGCGGTGATGATGCCCACCGGCACCTCGGATGGTTGATCCACCGTGCGAGCGGCGATGTCGGCAAGGATGAGGAAGATGGCGCCGAACAGGATCGACATCGGCAGGAGCTGACGGTTGTCGGAGCCCCAGATAAGACGCACCGCGTGAGGCACGATGAGCCCCACGAAGCCGATGGTGCCGGCCACGGCCACAGCGGCGGCCGTGGCCAGGGAGGCCACGCCCAGCAGGAGCAGCTTCACCCGCTCCGGGTCGATGCCGAGCTGGCGGGCCTGCTCCTCGTCCAGGCTGAGGACGTTTAGTATGCGACCGTGGGCCAGGATGACAACGGCGGCGGGCACGACGTAGGGCAGGGTCCAGATGACCTCGCCCCAGGTGGCAGTGTTGAAGCTGCCAAGGACGACCGCGAATACTGAGAGCGTGTGCGTTGTGTCGCGTAGCATGAGGAAGGTGGTGATGGCGGTGGAGAGCGAAGCCACGGCCACCCCAGCGAGGATCAGGGTGGTCGCCGGCAGGGTGTTGCCCACACGGGCGACGCTGTAGACGACGACGACGGAGTCGATGGCGCCGGCGAAAGCGGCCA
>CAJXNA010000237.1 GCA_913056415.1 uncultured Chloroflexota bacterium
GAACGCGAAGTCGCGCTCGATGAACCGGGCGAACTCGGCGCTCGCCGTAAGGCCGAGACGATCTTCGTGGTCGCGCACCCAGCGGTGGAACTCGGTGCCTATCAGGCCGAAGTCCTGTGGGGTGGCCCCGCGCTTGCGCTCGCGGATGCTCTCGGCGTACTGGCTGCGCAGCCACGACTTGATGCCGTCCGCGTCCTCGTCCTTGCCGATCTCGGCGAGCGCCTGTACGCGCTCCTTCCACGCGCCGCTCGCACGGGTGCGGCGGGATTCGGATAAGGGTTCGGTAACAAGACGTGCTCCAGCCGTTGCTCTCTAGACACCTGCTCCCGCTCGCATCCGCGCTCAGCCTCGCCCTGCTGTTCGCTCTTGCCTGCGGGGGTGACAGCGAACGCCCTATTGCGACCCCTTTCACTCCTGTCCCCAACCCTTCAACTCCAGCCTCCGAAAGTTCAGACCTTAGCTCCGCCGAGGGAGAGGCTGTGCTGAACAGCGCCGCGTTGAGCGATAGTGATCTTCCCGGCGGATGGGCCATTCGAGACCACCTGAACCTGCACCCCACCCCTTTTGGTTTCCAGCCTGAGATCCTGGATCTACTTCGGAAGTTGAGCTATGAGGCAGCCCTGTTCATCGAGTTTAGCCAGTCTTTGGGCACGGAAGACCCACAATTCATAGAGCAGTCCCTCTTCCTTTACCCCGACGAAGCGGCCGCCGGCGAGGCTTACGAAGTGGCCACTGCTGAGAGCGCACTACCGTTCTTCTTTGGTGGCTAGCCAAGAGCTTATAGCGATTTCGACCCTAGCGAGGTGACGCGCGGCCCCTCCAACATCGATGTGGGTCAGCGCTCCACCTCTTTCTCCTCCTCCTGCCCAACTCCCGGCCACCCGGAGCTGGGCCAGGACTGTACAGGCATATTCGCCCTGGCCGGATCACTGCTGATGGTTCTGGTTACGTCAGACCCGCCGCCTGTGGACACCGTTGAGCTCGCCCGAGGGATCAGCGCTCGCGTCGCTGAGGAGCTCGCCCTGGCTCTCGCAGACTCCTCCGCGCCGTTGCGTCAGTCCGCCCGCATGACGCTTCAGGCCGAGGATGTGGCTCTGTACGAGTTCTCAGCCGGCGTCAGCTTCCACCAGAGCGGATTCATATACGAGGAAGCGGACAAGAGCGAGATCGCACAGTCGATGAGAGTCCTAGGAGGCTCCTCCGTCACCTTCTCGGACGCCCATTCGCGCTCGCGCCTCACCAACAGTGTGACCATCTACGACTCCGTAGCCTCCGCAAAGGAGGGATTCGCTTTCGAAGGAGGGGAAGGCCGTCCAGCCGACATCGAGGGTACAGCGCTCGAAGCCGGCGATAAGAGCCTGGCCTACTACGGCGCGACCGGGCAGGTGGAGAGAAGCTCTCCCACGCTTAACGAGGACTTCGTGATCATTAGGATAGGAGAAGTGGTGGCCACCATCCGCGTCAACACCCCGGAAGGAGTGGAGCCACCCATCCCTACTTTGGACATTGTGAGGTCACTGGTGGACCGGATCAGAGCGGAGTTGGGCCCCTAGGACAGAGTTCTCACTGAAGCGCCCGCGAATGGCAGCATAACTTTCTCTGGAGGCGCCGCTCATCTTACGGCCGCCTCAGTCCCCTTCGGGCGGCGGCAGAACCTTCCGGTCATTCTCTTCGACAGCATTACCCTCCGCACCATCGATGACCCATAACGCTCGCACGTTCTCCAACCAGTCCCCACCCCACGGGTAAATGGCTATGTAATTCCCGGAAACGGTGTTACCCGTGGTCTCCGCGCCACGTATCAGGACACCGGTGTTATTGGAGGCGATGACGTTGGCCTCCTCCGCTCCTTTCCCTCCGACCACGTTGTCCTGGGCGCCGCTCTGGATGGTGATGCCTTACTTGTTCCCCAGTGACACCTGCCCCGTGATGTCAACGCCAATGTAGTTCCCGATAACAAGATTGCCCGTGGTCCCGGCCCCATCGATGCTTATCCCGAACAGCGCGTTGCCAGAGATCACGTTTCGTGCCCCTGGAGCGCCTCCCCCGATGAGGTTGTCCGTAGCGCCAGGCGCAATCCAGATCCCTTCCGCCGTGTTCGGATCGGCCTGGGTGCCGGAAGCGTCCGTGCCAATGAGGTTCCCCTGGATAGCGTTGGCGCGGCCGCGAATCTCAACGCCAACATAGTTGCCCGACAGCACGTTAGGCTGCCGACCATCATAGCTGCCGATAGTGTTGTTCGCGGATGCAGGACCGAGGATCACAGCCGTTTGGCAGCCAAGTATCTGCAGCCCAGCGATCACATTGCCCGTGGACAGTACAAGAAAGCAGTCAAAGCTCGACTGGCCGCCAACGATGACGCCGCCGCCTCCGTCGATTATGTCGCCACCCGCTTCCAGCGTCGGCAAAGTTGAGCCGAGGGAGATCGTGGCTGGGTCGTTAGGATCAAACACCTCTTCATCGAAGATAATGATGTCGGAGGAATCAGCGCCGGGGCTCCCCTCGATATTCGCCTGCTCCTGTTCTGTCAGATCATCGAGCGAGAGCTGTCCAGTTACAAGCGCCATAGCCTCCCGCAGAGTCAGCTCGCCGTCCCGTTCGTCCGCGTCGGCGGTGCTGTTTACAACCAGCGCCGCGCCATCACCGGGGGTCAACTCGGAGGAGGCGCCGACGTCAGCGTCGTCTTCTGTGGGCGAGTCGTCCCCACCTGACCCACAGCCAACGATAAGTAGCACGCCGAGGGCCGCCAGAAAGAGCTTTATCGTCACCCACATATCAGGCCCAACCTTCCCCTGGCTGGCATCTCAAGGAAGCCAAACTAGCACTCCGGTCCGCCCGCACTGTCATGGGCGGAAGCGTTGTCGAAGACTGAGACGCTATTGCCGCCCGTGTTGGCAACATACGTACGGCCCGTCCTAGGATTGATATCGATGTCCCAGGGCCTACCTCCCGTGCAGAGCGTACCCACCACGTCCCGCGTCTCGCCGTCAATCACGGATACCGTATCTTCGAACGAGTTCGCCACGTAGACCCAGCCTGACTCCAAGTCCACAGCCAAGGAGACGGGCCCCAGACCCACGGTGACGGTATCCAGCACCTCGCCGGTCGTTCCATCGATTACGGTCACTGTTTCATCCTCGCTATCGGCGGTGTATATCATGCCCCGCCCGGGGTCCACTGCCACGTCCCACGGCGCCTCGCCAGTCGGGATGGTGTTCAGTATCTCCCCACTGGACGGGTCGACCACGCTGACGATATCTATTCGTTTGTCAGCGCTGGTCACATACAGGAGATGGGTGTTCGGATCTACCGCCACGCCTCTAGGGGTGCCATCGATGGTGATGGACGCGACGACGGAGCTGTCCCCGCCGTCGATCACCGACACACTGTCACTACCGGAGTTCGTCACGTATACACGGTTGACCTCGGAATCGATGGCGATGTCCCATGGAGCCTTGCCCA
>CAJXNA010000238.1 GCA_913056415.1 uncultured Chloroflexota bacterium
TGCAGAGACGCGCTCACCGCGCCGGCTTCGCCTGGGAGCGGATCGAGCAGGCATGCGGATCATGATCCCGCCGCTGACCAACCAGTACCTCAACCTGACTAAGAACTCGAGCCTGGCAGTGGCCGTTGCGTTTCCGGACCTGTTCCAGGTCTCCCGAGTTTCTATCAATCAGACCGGCCAGGCGGTGCCGATCATCGCCCTGGTCATGCTCACCTACCTGGCCATGAGCCTGATCATCTCGCTAGTAATGAACACGCTAAACAGCCGCCTCAAGTGGGAGATGCGGTAGCCATGGCGCTGATCTCGCGCGCCCCCAAGCCTCCGCCGCTTACCCTCCGGATCGCCCGGCGCTGGGCCCGCGAGAATCTATTCGGGAGTTTCGCCAACACGGCCCTGACCGTCATCACCTCGCTGATCATCGGGATCGTACTTTTCGTAGTCCTGCGCTTCGTATTCGCCTCGGCAGAGTGGGAGGTCATCACAGCCAACCGCAAGCTATTCTTCATCGGCCGCTTCCCCGCGGACGAGACGTGGAGGCTGTGGGTGATCCTGCTGCCGCTGAGCGGACTGGCGGGGCTGAGCTGGGGGCTGTGGAGCAGCATTGGGCGCCGGCTGGCGGCGATGTTCGTGATAGGCGTTGTGCTGATCTTCCTCTTCATGGCGGAGGGCGATGTCGCGCTCCTCACGGCTGGGACGATCGGGCTGTTCGTTGGGGGCTACGTGTTGGGACGCCTGCTGGCAGCCAGCCGCTACCTAGCCCTGGCCCGCAACCTCGCCGTCGGAGGCTGGCTTCTCACCTTCCCCCTCACGATGTACCTGCTCACGGCGGGGGATGACGTGGACAGCCTGAACTGGGGCGGGCTGCTCCTCACGATGATTCTCGCCGTCGTTGGGATCGTCGCCTCTTTCCCGCTCGCCCTGCTCCTGGCATTGGGCCGAGCCAGCACCTTTCCTGTGATCCGCCTGTTCTGTGTGGGCTACATCGAGCTGATCCGCGGCGTGCCGCTCATCACCCTGCTGTTCATGGCGAAGTTCATCCTGCCGCTGATGGTGGCGCAGGAGGGTGACGTTTCCCTTCTCGGAGTTAAGCTCCTCGAGATGAACGACGTGGTGAGGGCCATGGCTGCCATCACCATATTCTCCTCCGCCTACCTGGCTGAGATAATCCGGGGCGGCCTGCAGGCGGTGCCCCGCGGCCAGGTGGAGGCGGCGCAGGCGCTGGGGCTTGGCACGGCGCGCATCCTGGCGTTCATCGTCCTGCCGCAGGCGCTGCGGGCGGTCATCCCGGCTATCGTTGGACAGTTCATCGCCCTGTTCAAGGACACCTCGCTGGTCGTCATCGTAGGGTTGACGGAGCTGCTGAAGGCCGCGCAGCAGGTGACAGCCCAGCCGGACTTCATCGGCAGGCAGGCGGAAGCGCTGCTGTTCGTCGCCCTGATATACTGGGTTGTGGCGTTCTCGATGTCACGGGCGAGCCAGCAGCTTGAACGGACGCTGGGCGTAGGCGAGCGCTAACGGTGGCGAGCGATGTCTGACCGCGAAACGGCGAGGACGGGGCGAGGTGACGGCGATAGCCGTATCGGCGCCAACGATATCATCATCTGCAAGGACGTCACAAAGTGGTTCGGCGACTTCCAAGCGCTGCACGGCATCACCACTTCAGTCAAGGAGCGTGAGGTGGTCGTCATCTTCGGTCCCTCCGGTTCCGGCAAGTCCACGTTCATCCGCACGCTCAACCGCCTGGAGGAGCACGACGGGGGCCAGATCATCATCGACGGCGTAGAGCTGAACAATGACCTCCGCAACCTGGAGAAGATCCGCTCGGAGGTCGGCATCGTGTTCCAGCAGTTCAACCTGTTCCCCCATCTCACGGTGAGGAGGAACGTCACACTGGCGCTATCACACGTCAAACACATGCGCAAGGCGGAAGCGAATGAGCTGGTGGAAAAGCTCCTGGAGCGGGTCGGCATCCCTGAGCAGATCGACAAGTATCCGGCCCAGCTCTCCGGCGGACAGCAGCAGCGGGTCGCCATCGCCCGCGCCCTGGCGATGCAGCCCAAGATCATGCTGTTCGACGAACCCACCTCCGCCCTAGACCCGGAGATGATCAAAGAGGTCCTGGACGTGATGAGAGAGCTGGCGCAGTCAGGCATGACGATGATAGTTATCACCCACGAGATGGGCTTTGCCCGAGAGGTGGCCGATCGATTCCTCTTCTTCGATGACGGCGTCATCGTGGAGGAAGGGACGCCGGAGCACTTCTTCGAGGACCCGCAGGAGGAGCGGACAAAGCTGTTCCTGTCCCAGATCCTCTAGGATAGCTGCCAGCCTTCGCCCCGTTCGCCGATGGGGTTCATCGGAAAATGACAATCGCCCTCCTCTGGCGATCCCCACGACACAGCCTGTTGGCACCGCGAAGTCATCCCGATTTGCGAAAACCACGCTCGCCGGGCAGGAGCTCACAGGAGCGCCAGGGGGTATGGAGGTAACGATGGTAACCCGGCTAGCGTCTCATCACTGGTAGATGGTGATGTGGAACGATATGAAGCGACCTAGGGCGCATGATCGGCGCGGGGAACCCGAGTCAAAAGGCAGCTTGGCACGGCGCACCTGCGGTCCGATCCTCCGCTTGCTAGCAGGTGCCCGATCTCTCGATGAGCCCAGTATGACAGACCCTGGTGCTGGGCCGAGGAGATTGCCGTCAGGATGGTTGGAACGATGATGACCGGGATTCGATCCGTTCTTGGACGCCTTCAGCGAAAAAAGCCAGACGGTCCGGAGGAAGCCCTGGAGGACAGCACGCTCTCAGCAGAGGAGCGTGGCCCTCCCCTCCTAGTTCTCATCTCTACCGGCGCGGTACTCTCATTCCAGCTCCACAGCTTCGCAGAGGCGGAATCGGCCGCGCAGTTCATTCAGTCTCGGTTTCCACCGGGAATGAAGCAAGGGATTTTCGCCTTCTGGGCGATACAGAGGGAGCCTCAACAGCCGCCAGACGCGGAGCTGAGGCGTATGAACGACGCTGTCGTCCTGCTCCGTGACCCGGCGAGGCCGGGTGTTGTGGAGTTGATCTCATGCGTGGATATGGCATCCGCACAATCCTTGGTGCGTGGTGAGGTCAGAGAAGGGCTGGACCTTTCGCTCGTCATGGTCTACTGGGCGATGCCGGTCGCTATCGAGACTGATGAGAACGGAATCTACCGGCTGAGTCCGTCTGCGCCACCACCGATTGTTAGCAGAGCGGCCCCGGCCGAGGTCGTAACGGAGCAGCCAGTAGCTCTACAGGTCGAGACGTCGGAAGCTGAGGTCACGATCGATGCTCCCGTGGTTGAGGAGGCGCTCCCGACCGAGGTGTTAACGGAGGAGGAGCCGGCAGCTCCACCGGAGGCGGATGCTGAAGCCACGATCGATGCTCCCGTGGTTGAGGAGGCGCCCCCAGCCGAGGTCAGATCGAAGAGCGTC
>CAJXNA010000239.1 GCA_913056415.1 uncultured Chloroflexota bacterium
GTGCAGTGGCAGCGCCTGACCGAAATCCCGAAATTCGCGCCGGTGGCCAACGAGCTGCGCAAGAGCAACGCCGGCCGGCACGCCGAGCGCGCCGCGATCCACGCCGACCTCGCCGCGATCACGCAAAACCACACGCGCGACGCGCTCGCCGCCGACTTCGCCGCCGCTTTCCTGGTCAACCTACCCGCCTGGGGCAGCAGCTGCGCCCGCATGAGCGCGGCCCTCACAGGCAAGTACGGCCTCTCGTCCGAGGCGGTGGCCTTCTTCGACCTGTTCGCTCAGCCTGCACCTGAGTTCGAGGCCGACTCCCTGCGCGTCATCCAGGACGGGCTGGACCGCAGCGTGGATCCGCGGAGCGTGGCCCGCGCCGCCCGTCTCATCCAGGCCTACGAGCTCATGTACTGGGACACCTTATACGAGGCGTCCACCTAGGATGAGCGAGCGTTTTACGGACCGCCTCTACCGCCTGGCCCAGCCCGTATGGGAGGCCCAGCATAGCCACCCCTTCGTACAGGGCATCGGGGACGGCAGTCTGGACATCGAGAAGTTCAAGTTCTGGGTGCGCCAGGACTACCTCTTCCTCATCGACTACGCCCGCCTGCTGGCCCTGGCCGTGGCCCGTGCCCCCGATCTAGACTCCATGCGCCGCTTCGCCGATCTCGTCCACGGCACCCTCAACGTGGAGATGGACCTCCACCGCTCCTACGCCGCCGAGTTCGGCATCTCCACCGCCGAACTAGAGGCGGAGGAGAAGGCCCCCACCACGCGTGGCTATACCGACTTCCTTCTCCGAGTAGCCGCCCTGGATGAGTTCTCGGGGCTCATCGCCGCTCTTCTGCCCTGTATGTGGGGCTTTTCCGACCTAGGGCAGCGGCTGGCCGAGGGCCCGGGGCCGGCGGACGAGAGGTATGCGAAGTGGATTGAGATGTACTCCTCGGAGGAGTTCGCCGAGCTGGCCGTCTGGTGTCGCGTCCTGGTGGATCGGGTGGCCGCCGGCCTGCCGGAGGATACGCTGCGGCGCATGGAGGACGCCTTTCTTACGTCCAGCCGCTACGAGCTGCTGTTCTGGGAGATGGCCTGGCGGCAGGAGCGCTGGCCGGTATGACACGGCCCTGGGCCTAGCCAGACCCCTTCTTGGCGGGATGACCCAGCGCCACCAGGAACATCGCGCTCTTCCCCTCCGCGTGGGGCGAGAAGAAGTCGGTTACGTCGTCATCGTAGAACGTTAGACCGGTGGCGCCCAGCCCCAGGGCGTAGACCGCCAGGTACAGCCTGCCGCCGTTGATGGCCGCCTCAAGCTGCGCTACCCGGTAGCCCCGGTTGCCGAACCGCTCCAGGACCGGCGCCAGGTCCGTCAGGAAGAACACGTTCGCGCTGGCGTCGGCAGGGAGCGCTTGCTCTAAGCCCAAGTCCCCGGCCTCGTCCCGAGACTCCCCTTCTCTGAGCAACTCCAGAGCGCCCTCGTCCGGGTGATAAACGTAGGAACCGCAGGGCAGGCCTTCCACGGCGTTCACAATGATATAAGCGTCGTTCAGAAGCCGGCCTCCCGATTGCCTGAAGTCGGCCGCGATCCCACCGATGCTACTCAGCGCAGTGGAGAGCTGCTCCAGACTGATCGGCTGACGGGCGAAGCGGCGGCTGGAACCGCGCCGCAAGATGACCTCCTCGATGGAGTCATGCGGCGCCTCCCTATCGTTCAGCGGTTGCAGTGGGAACAGGCGACCCGCAGGCGGGGCGAGCGGAACTACAGAGGCAGTGCCTCGCCAGGCCGCTACCTCCGCCTCCTCAGTCAGGGACGAGGCTTCGTGCATCGCCCGAATCGCCGGGTAGTCTACCTCCGACCTCGAGAGCGGCGTAGTCTCCAGCGCCAGCGGTCCCACCTTCGGGGCCTGACCGATGGGGCTGTCGCGACCCAATGGGATCAGCGCGAGGGCCACTTCCCGCTGCGGTTCCAGCCCCAGTAGCCGGTTCACCCAACCGTCCACGAAACCGCACACCACCCGCGCCGCCACCCCGTGGGCCGCGGTCATGGCCAAGAGGTTGGCCAGGATGGTGCCGCTGTCCCAGAAGCAATGCCGGTAGGCCCGCGCCTGATACTTCCAGGAGTTGCGCCAGAACGTGCTGCTGCATATGAGGGTAGCCGGCGCCGACGCCACCGCCGACTCGCCGGTCGTGGCCCGCACCAGCTCGCCCCGAAAGTCGCCCCGTCGCAGCTGGCGCAAGGCGAAATCGTGTACCCCAAAATGGTAGACTCCCGCCTCCAGGTCCGGCAGATCCCCGCACACCAGATAGAGGTCTATGTGGTAAAGCGCGCCGGTGCAGGAGGCAGCCCGGAACAACATCTCGCCGTGCGAATGGCGTATACGCTTGATGATCCCTGCCGAATAATGTAGGAGCCTCGCTAACAACTTCAGGTCCGGGAGACGTTCGCCTTCTGGCTCGGCGGCGCTGGCCGCTAGCGCCTCTAGCGCGGGAACGCCGGAAGGTTCCAGCTCCTGCGGCAGGGGGATAGGCTCCAGACCCGGATAGATCTTGAAGGGGAGCGGCTGGTTCTCGAAGTCAAGGAGATGCTGGCTGGAGCGTAGGCTCTGGAACGAGTGTTTGGTCCCTTCGTGGTAGGCCCAGGTCGCTTCTAAGTCGCGATTAGTCTCCACCGCTACTTCGCCCCAAGCCGCAGGCGAAGCTGGGCCTCCACACTCTCCACTACCAGGCCCCTCCCTCCCGCATTTTCGACCGGCATCTAGTCATCCCTTCTTCTTGATTTCCATGATGACGTTGAGGACCGCCTCGATAAGGACCTGGTCACCCTCTTGCGGGTCGGAGTAGATGTTGGTGTGGGCGATGCGAGACTGGCGGAGCGTGTCGGGCTCGTTGGTGTACGAGTAGAAGATCTCGTAATACTGCTCGCCGTGTAGCAGGTACGGGTTGACGCGGTGGATTACGGCCTCGCGGGCCACGGGGCACCTCCGTTCCGGTTGGCAGTATGGGCTACGAGCAAACGAAGCTTGTCGGGTTACTCTTTCCTGTCCAAGTCCAGCGATGCGGCGCCCAGGAAACCGGTGGCGCCCGTAACCAGCGCCCTCATGGTGAGAGCGGCGGCGTTGTCCGCGAGCGTCCAGGAGAACTCTCGCTCGAGGGTAGCGCCTTCGCGAGATCGGCGGTAGATCTCGTCTCAGAGGAGGTAGGCCATGGCCAGATAGCGACTTCATCGCGATGCCTCGTCTCGGATAACTAAGATTGGAACAGCGGCGATATCTACAGCCTAAACCTTCTCGGCCACGATCTGAAGCGAGTTACGAGGCAGCCACTGCATGCGCAAATCGTCGAAAGACTCAGCGGCAGCCGCCTTCAGCGCCATGCTTCCAAGGGCCGTAGGGACCCCGGGCAAAGCGCCCGCTATGAAGTCGTCGAACTCCAATATGGCCTCCACGGCCTCGAAGGGCATCCGCATCTCCACC
>CAJXNA010000240.1 GCA_913056415.1 uncultured Chloroflexota bacterium
TGGCGGCTGCTGCGCTGGCGGTGG
Source organism: uncultured Chloroflexota bacterium (assembly GCA_913056415.1). Classification (GTDB taxonomy): domain Bacteria; phylum Chloroflexota; class Dehalococcoidia; order SM23-28-2; family RBG-16-64-32; genus JADFNQ01. The sequence continues at coordinate 25 of CAJXNA010000240.1, forward strand.
GGGCGGTGGGCCGGCGGGGGGTGCGGCCGGTACCGCGCTTGCCTCGTCGAAGACGTAGCCCCGCTCGCCGTGCTGGGAGGCGTCCAGGCCCAGCCGCTCCTCCTCTTCTGTTACACGCAACCCCATCACTCTGTCAAGCAGGAGGAGGATGGCGGCGGTGAGCACGAAGGAGTAGACCCAGACGGCGCTGATGCCGGTGAGCTGGCGGGCCAGCTGTCCGGCGTTGTCGTCAATGAGGCCGGCTCCACCCCCTACGGCGGCGACGGCGAAGATACCGGTGGCGAATGCGCCCCAGGTGCCGCCGACGCCGTGGACGCCCCAGACGTCCAGGGAGTCGTCTAGGCGCAGCTTTATGCGGAGCTGCACGGCGAAGTAGGTGAACAGGCCGGCGCCGAGGCCGATGAGGATGGCGGGGAAGGCGTCCAAGTAGCCGTCAGTGCCCGGCCAGGCGCCGATAAAGCCCGCGGCGGGGGTGATGGCGACCAGGCCGGCAACGGCGCCGGTGGCGGCCCCCACTATGCTGGGCTTTCCGAGGAAGTACCAGCTCAGGCCGACCCAGGTGAGGGCAGCGGAGGCGGTGGCGACGTGAGTGACTACGAAGGCGTTGACGGCGATGTCGTTCGCAGCCAGGGCGCTGCCGGCGTTGAAGCCGAACCAGCCGAACCAGAGCAGCACGGCCCCCAGCACCACCATAGTGACGTTATGCGGCGCCATTGGCTCTTTGCCGTAGCCCAGGCGCCTGCCGAAGATGAGGGCCGCCACCAGCGCCGCGACGCCGGCGTTGATGTGGACGACGGTGCCGCCGGCGAAGTCGAAGGCGGCGCCGCCCCAGAGGTCCTGTAGCCAGCCACCCTGTCCCCATACCCAGTGGGCTACCGGCGCGTAGACAACGGTCACCCAGATCACGGTGAAGACCATCATGGTGCTAAACTTGGCCCTCTCGGCGAAGGCGCCGATGATAAGGGCGGGCGTTATGACGGCGAACATCATCTGGAACACCATGAAGGCCTGGTGAGGGATGGTGTCCGCGTAGGGACCGGGCTCCAGCCCCACGTTTCGGAGCCCGAACCAGGAGAGGTTGCCGACGAGTCCACCCACGTCTGGCCCGAAGGCCAGGCTATAGCCCCAGAGCACCCAGACCACGCTGACGACGGCCAGGATGGCGAAGCTCTGCATGATGGTGGCGCTGGCGTTCTTGTTGCGCACCAGGCCGCCGTAGAAAAAGCCGACCCCCGGTGTCATCAGCATCACCAGGGCGGCGGAGATGAGGATCCAGGTGGTATCGCCAGAGTCTATTTCGAGTGGCATAACGAATAAACCTCCCTTATATCTTTGCGACAATCTAGCACAATGGGGAGGAGGCTGTGTTACAGCCGTGTTACGCGGCGATTAAGCCGTTGTTACGGGAGGGGGTCAGGGGCTTACGCGCGGAAGCGGTAGCCGACGTTGCGCACGGTCTCTATGAAGGTGTGGTGGCGGTCCTCTATCTTGGAACGCAGGCGGCGAATGTGCACGTCCACCGTACGGCTGCCGCCGTAGAAGTCGTATCCCCAGACCTTGTTGAGGAGGGTCTCACGGTTGAATACGCGGTCTGGGCTGGTGGCGAGGAAGCGCAGGAGCTCGTACTCCTTGTAGGTGAGATCCACGGGCTGGCCAGCTATGTGGACGGTGTAGTTCGCTAGGTCCATCTCAAGGTCGCCGCAGCGGAGGACGTTGCGGGCGTCCACGCCGGTGCGCCGCCAGAGAGCCTGGCGCAGGCGGAGCGTTAGCTCTCCCGGGGAGGCCGTAGTCGCCAGGAAGTCGTCCAGGCCGAGGGCCGGGTCGAAGCCGGACGGGCGCTCCGGGTCTACGACGGCGATGACGGCGGCGCCGACCCCCGTTTGCGCCTCATGGAGGATGCGCTTGACCTCCGTGTCCTCGGCCCCCGCCGACAGATCGAGGAGGATGACGTCAGGCGAGTAGTTCTCGCTTTCCGCTGTCTCGCCCGGGGCCCGCAGGACGACCTCATACCCGTCTTCTTCCAGCGTTCGCTGGAAAGGGGAGAGGATTTCGCTGCCGATCATCAGCACCTTTCGCATGGGGGTAGGATAGCGCACTCTGTTCGGCGAGGGCAATCGGTCTGCCAGAACGGGGAAGGCCTGCTATCATAGAAGTCGTGGCGGGCGAAGGTGTGCAGCGCAAGCCGGAGTGGCTGAAGGTTCGTTTTCCGGGTGGCCCCAACTATGTGCGGCTGAAGGGGCTAATGCGGGAGAAACGGCTGCATACCGTTTGCGAGGAGGCGCACTGCCCTAACATCGGCGAGTGTTGGGAGGCGGGCACCGCCACCTTCATGATCCTGGGCGATACCTGCACTAGGGCCTGCGCGTTCTGCGCGGTGACCTCGGGGCGGCCGCAGGCTCTGGATATGGGAGAGCCGTTGCGGGTGGCGCAGGCGGTGCGGCGGATGGGCCTGACCCACGCTGTGGTCACCTCCGTGAACAGGGATGATGAGCCGGACGGGGGCGCCGCCATCTTCGCGGCGACGATTCGTTCGATCCGGCGTCTCTGTTCGGGGACCAGCGTGGAGGTGCTTATCCCGGACTTTATGGGCAATTGGCAGGCGCTGGCGACGGTGATGGAGGAGCGGCCGGAGATCCTGAACCATAATACGGAGACGGTGCCCCGCCTCTACCGGCGGGTGCGCCCTAAGGGCCGCTATGAGCGCTCTCTGGAGCTGCTGCGTCGCGCCAAGGAGATGGACCCCAGGGGCATCACCAAGACGGGTGTCATGGTGGGCTTGGGGGAGACGAAGCACGAGCTGCTCCTGGTCATGGCTGACCTTGTTGACGTGGGCTGCGACGTGCTGACGATAGGCCAGTATCTGCGGCCCAGCGCGAGGCATGCGCCGGTGGAGCGCTACTACCGCCCGGAGGAGTTTGAGGAGCTGGCGGAGGACGGACGACGGCTGGGCTTTCGGCATGTGGAGGCGGGGCCGCTGGTGCGCTCCTCGTACCACGCGGAGCGCCAGGTGGCGAAGCTGAGTCAGCGTACGGTACCGGCGTAGGCCGGCCGGAGTCGAGCTCCTGCCGGCGCGAAGAGCTGGCGGCCGGCCTACCCCTCCACGATCTCGATGCTGATGATGGCGTCGCCGGGGGGAGCGCTGGGGTCGTCAGGGTCGCGGGGAGCGAGAGAGTCGACTACGTCCATGCCTTCCGTAATTTCGCCGAATACGGTGTACTGTCCGTTGAGGTTTGGTTGCTCGCCGAAGGTGATGAAGAACTGGCTGCCGCCGCTGTCGGGATCGGCCGTGCGGGCCATGCCGACAGTGCCGCGCACGTAGGGGGTGTCGCTGAACTCGGCGGGGAGGGTGTAGCCGGGGCCGCCGGAGCCGGTGCCGGTGGGGGCGCCGCCCTGGGCCATGAAGCCGGG
>CAJXNA010000241.1 GCA_913056415.1 uncultured Chloroflexota bacterium
CAAAGGCGGCGCCGAAGGGTAAAGCGGCTGCAGCAAGGAAGGCGAAGGCGAAGGCCGAAGCCCCAGCCGAAGAGGCGAAGGCGGAGGCTGAGGCCGAGCCCAAGGCGGAAGGCGAAACCCCAGACGAGAGCAAATCCACGGAGTAGCCCATGAAAGAGCTCATCGAATTCATGGCCCGCGCCATCGTCGACTACCCGGATGAGGTTGAAGTGACTGAGGAGGAGACGGAAGACCAGATCGTGTTCCACCTCAAGGTCGCGGAATCGGACATGGGCAAGGTCATCGGCAAGCAGGGTCGCATCGCCAACGCCATGCGCACTCTGCTCAAGGTGGCCGCCATCCGCAGAGAGACGAAAGCGATCCTAGAGATCGGCTAGCGCGAACGCGGGCGGCAATGGAAGAGATCCCGCCCGGACACGTCGCCGTGGGTCGCATAGGCCCCGCCTGGGGCGTGCGCGGCGCTGTCAAAGTCATCCCCCTGGTGGACAAGCGGGAGAGGCTCGCCCGCGGGCGCAGCGTCACCGTGGATGACGAACGTCGCGTCATCGAAAGCTCACGCTGGCGGAAAGGGCTCGTCTATCTCAAGCTGTCCGGCATCGATAACCGCGAGGCGGCCTCCTCCCTGCGGGACCGCTTCCTCGTCGTGCCAGAGAGCGAGCTGGAGCCGCTGCCGGAAGGGCAGTACTACCGCTTCCAGCTAATCGGCCTGGAGGTGCGCAGCGCGACCGGCGCGGTCCTGGGCCGCGTCACCGATATCCTGACCACCGGCGCCAACGATGTCTACATCGTCCGCAGCGAGAAGCGCGAGATCCTGGTGCCCGCGACCGATGATGTGATCAAGGAGATCGACGTTGAGCGTGGTCTCATGCTGATCGAGGAGGTCCCGGGGCTGATACCAGAGCCCCGCAAGAAAGGGTAACGCCCGCCGGAGCCGCTTCGCCTTTCCTTGACGCCCTTTCGGAACGCTACCTATAATCGATGCGGTGGGGATATAGCTCAATTGGGAGAGCGCTGCCTTCGCATGGCAGAGGTTGCGGGTTCGAGTCCCGCTATCTCCACCAGCTGCTTGGCGCCCCGGTAGCTCAGTGGATAGAGCAACGGTTTCCTAAACCGTAGGTCGTGGGTTCGAGTCCCGCCCGGGGCCCCAGATTTCAGATACGAAATCGGCCCAGCGATCGGATGAGAGCGTTGTCAGTCAACACTTCTACACCCAAAGTTACACCCTAACTCCGCTGGATTCTGAATCCTGGGTGGGCTCTTACCCGCCAAAAACGAGCACTCATTTTGCCGAGAGAAAAATCCGGCGGGCGCACGGTTAGGGAACGAAAAAGCTGTAGAGATTTGGGGTACCCCCCTATCCTGCCTCGCATTAATGGGCTCGGGGGACCTCCGCTGGTCGGTCTGGCCTGTTCCCTTGCGCTGAAGTCCGAGTAGGATATAATCCGGCCGAAGGAGGGCGCAGGAATGGGGGACACGCCGCAGGCGATAGCCTATGAGGTGGCCTTGCGTCGTCTCGATTCGCAGCTGGCCCGTATAGAAGCCATCGAGAACAAGGCCGCAATGGTCCTTGGTCTAGCCAGCACTTTGATAGCGATCTTCGCGGGCGCATCGGCCCTCGCCGCAGACGACCTCACGTCAGTGGCAGTGGCATCTCCATTCGGCCTTGCGATCTTGGCGCTCTACCTTTGCATCATGCGGATCGGATTGACATCGATACTTACTCATGATTGGGATGAGCGCCCCAATTGGGACGCTCTTCTAGAAAGCGCGAGAGAACTCGACCTTGAATCACTGCAGGTTTGGGTAGCTGAAGGGTGTGTTCTCTCACTTCACGCCAACGAGCCAAAAATTCAGCAGAAGGCGCAAGATGTCAATCGAGCGATTCAGCTCACAGTACGGTATTCGGTACTAATCGCCGTTGGCCTATTCGCGGTCTTCCTTGTGGGCGCAGCAACGTAGAACTAGCCCTTGGTGCTCCGCTGCGGTGGGTTAGGGCGGGTGGTCCCCGGGCTGGGAGACGAGGTGCTAGCACCAACGCCGCCGCCCTTGCCTCCGCCCCCACTACTTCCGCCGCTCTGACCACCACCCTGGCCGCCATAACCACTCTTTTGGAACCTCATGATAACCATCCTTGCTCCTGAATTCCTCCTTAATAGTATCACGTCCGGTCGCCACGTCGATTAGTAAAGACGAAGAATGTTTGGATTAGCTACAGCGCGGGCCGCGCGCTCCTCCGAAAAGGTGGATTATCGGACCGCCGTCCTTGACAGAGACGAGCTGCTGCGGTTCCCTAAACCGGAGGGAGTTGGCCTATGTGTCGTAGCATTAAGACGCTCCGGCGAAAGGATCAGCAAGCCACCGACGACGAGATCCGCGCAGCGGCGCTACAGTTCGTGCGGAAGGTGAGCGGCTACCGGGCACCGTCCCGGGGCAACGAAGAGACGTTCAACGCGGCGGTGGAGGAGATCAGCGCGGCGTCGCGCCGCCTGCTGGACTCGCTGCAGACGAGATAGCCTAGCCTTCCAGCCGCTTTCGCAGCCAGGGCGTCACCGTGGGCATGAGGATGATCATGCTCAGCAGGAACAGCCAGACGCTGCCCCCCACTCGCGCCACCCAGGAGTAGTCGCCGGTGAGAACGGTCACGGCGAAGAAGATGCCGGCCGCCAGAGCGGACAGCATCGTGTAGATCGCCGCGCTCAGGCGGCCCGCATCCTGCGACATGAACTTCATCGCGTCACCTCCAACGCCTTAACGAGACGTCGATTCTCCCCGTCCGTGCTTGGAGCTTAGCGTCTCCTCGAACTCACGGCGGCATCCAGCGGAGCAGAAGTAGTAGGTCTGCCCTTCGTGTGTCAGAGGGTGCGCTTGCTCCGCCTCGATTGCCATCCCGCAGTTCGGGTCACGTTCAAGGCGGCTTAGGTCCTTAAAGCGGCCGTCCTCCAACCAGAGCACGCGGTCGGCCACCTCGCGGATGCGGTGGTCGTGGGAGACGATGACAACGGTCCGGCCCTGCTTCTTGGCGATATCGCGCAGCAGAAGGACGACCTCATGGCCGTGCTTGGAGTCCAGGTTGGCCGTGGGCTCGTCGGCCAGGATAAGCTGGGGGTCGTTGGCCAGGGCGCGGGCGATGGACACGCGCTGCTTCTCCCCGCCGGAGAGGTCGTTCGGCTTGAAGCGCAGACGGTGGCCCATCCCCAGGTCATCGAGGAGCCGCTCCGCCTTCGCCCGCGCTTCCCGTCCGCCGCGGCCGGCCAGGTTCAGCGCCACCTCCACGTTCTCCACGGCGCTCAGTGGCTCCAGCATGTTGAAGGACTGAAAGATGAAGCCCACGTAGTGCCGACGCACTCGCGGCAGGGCCGACTCCTTCATAGCGGTTATGTCGAGGCCGTTGATGTGCACGCTGCCGGACGTGGGCTTCA
>CAJXNA010000242.1 GCA_913056415.1 uncultured Chloroflexota bacterium
ACCGTGGAGTATCAGGTGCTGCGCACAAGCGGCGAGGAGCTTGAAGTGGACTCCCCGGCCGACCTGCCCGACCCTTCGGAGATCGAGGAGATCCGCGAGCCCTGGATGAACGTCTCGCTGATCACGCCTGACCGCTACATCGGCGCCGTCATGGACCTCGTCACCGGCCGCCGGGGCGAGTTCGTGCGCATGGACTATCTGGACCACGGCCCGGGCGCTCGTCAGGGCGACCGCCGCGTGCTGCTGGAGTACCGCATGCCGCTGTCCGAGATGCTGGTGGACTTCTACGACCAGGTGAAGTCGCGCACGCAGGGCTACGCCAGTATGGACTACAGCTTCTCCCACTGGGAGCCGGAGCGGTTGGTGAAGCTGGACATCCTGGTGAACGGCGTGCCGGTGGATGCCCTGAGCCTCCTCGTCCACAGCGACAAGGCGCAGCAGCAGGGACGGGCGCTGGTGGAGAGGCTACGCTCGCTGATACCGCGGCAGCTGTTCGAGGTGCCGATCCAGGCGGCGATAGGGGGTCGCATCGTGGCGCGGGAGACGGTGCGGGCGCTGCGCAAGAACGTGCTCGCCAAGTGCTACGGCGGCGACGTGACGCGCAAGCGGAAGTTGCTGGAGAAGCAGAAGGCGGGGAAGAAGCGGATGAAGCGGGTGGGTAACGTGGAGATCCCGCAGGAGGCGTTCATGTCGCTGCTGCGGATCGGCAAGTGACGCGTCAGGCGGTCACGATCCGCTGGGAGTACGTGTGGGGGCTAAGGTAGGAGGGGTGCCAGCGGACGCTAGGCTTCGCGCCAGCTCACCTGATATATGTGCACTCGGTCCTCGAACCCGCGCAGAGCAGTCTCACCGCGGTCGGAGAACGGGAACTTCTTTCCCGCCACGATCTGCCTCACCGCCTCCGACGCCAGGATTTCGCCGCCCTCCGCCTTTGCCGCTATCCGTGCCGCCAGAATCACCGCCGTGCCGAACAGGTCGCTGCGCCCGTCTGGGTCGTCCTCCGCTATCGGCTCACCGGCGTTAAGCCCTACGCGCACCCATATCGGCTCCTCCGCCGACTCGTTCTGCTCCGCGAACGCCCGCTGCATGGCGATGGCGCACTCCAGCGCCTTGCTCGCCGACGCGAACGAGGCCATGATCCCGTCGCCGGTATGCTTGATCTCCGAGCCGCCGTGCGCCTTCAACGCTTCGCGGACGATCGTGTTGTGCCTTCGCAGAACCTCCTGCGCCTTCGCGTCGCCCAACCGCTGCGTGAGGCTGGTTGAGCCCTCCATGTCGGTGAACAGGATGGTGACCAGGCCCGAGGGGGCGGCCGCAGACGCCTTCCGTGATTTCCCTCTGACGGGCTTTCGATCCTCCGCCAGGAACTCTTCGACAGCCTGTTTATACATCTCCCACTCGGGCTCGTTGGGAAGAAAGGCATGATTCTTTCCTTCCAAGGGGACGAAGCGTGCTCCCGGGATGAGGGCGGCTAACTCACGGCCAGCCTCGAAGCTTACCGCTGTGTCACCCCGTCGGTGGATGACTAATGTGGGTAGCTTCAGCTTGGGCAGTAGATCTCTTACGTCGACACGCAAAATCACCTCTTCTATGATCGCTGCGGCGTTCTGACGTGGAGTAGAGGCCCGCTGAAACTCGCTAAAGAAGGAGACAAACTGGGCGTCGGCATCGGGCATGAACATGTTGGCGAAAAATCGTCCAATTTGCTCACTGTCCCAGCCTTCGCGCATGAACGTGAGCATCGCCTCGTCCATAGCTGCGCCAGCCTTAGACGGGTTCTTGGCGAAGGAGCCATATAGCACGAGCCGGCTGACCCGGTCGGGGTTCTGACTGGCGTACCTGATGGCTGTCGGACCACCCTGAGACCAGGCGATCAGAGCGAAGCGTTTGAGGCCGAGGGCGTCAATGACCGCCTCCAAATCTCGAACATGAGCGTCGGAGGAGAAGTCATCCACTTCCCGATCGGAGAGACCCATCCCACGTCCGTCAAAGCGAACATACAGGTGGTTCTTGGCCAACCACTCGATGGCGGGCCGAAACGCCTGCCATTCCATCTCTAGGTGGGTAAACCAGCCGAGAACGCGGACAACGGGCGGCCCCTCGCCCACGGTGGCGTAGGCGAGGCGAACGCCGTCAGAGGTGGTGCAGAAGCGTATCGCTTGTTCCATGTGACTTGGCACTTCCCTATGGTGCCGCAATCATAGCGCCGCCGCCGGAATCCGTCAAAGCGGAGCGCTCATGGTTCGACAGGCTCACCACGAGCGGTCGCGAGGCTCGCGATGAGCGGTTCTCAATCCGCTCACCCTGAGCCCGTCGAAGGGCGAGCAGCCACTGCGGCGGGTCGGGCTCAAACCCGACCCACGCTGGAATCAGCCCCCGTGCACCTCGTACAGGCGGACGGGGTCCTCGAAACCCCGCAGGACGACGTCGCCCTGATCCGAGAACAGGAACGGCTTGCCGGCGGAGAGCTCCCGCACCACGTTGGAGGCGAGGATCGTGCCGGGATCGGCGTGGGCGCAGACGCGGGCGGCGAGCTGGACGGCGGTGCCGAACAGGTCCTCGTCCTCGGCGACGGGCTCGCCGGCGTTGAGGCCGATACGCACGTTTATCGGCTCCGCAGCCGCCTCGTTGCGCTCGGCGAACGCGGTCTGGATAGCCACAGCGCATTCCAGAGCCCGGGACGCGGATGGGAAGGAGGCCATGATGCCGTCGCCGGTATGCTTGATCTCGTCGCCCCCGTGGGTCTTCAGGGCCTCGCGGACGATGCTATTGTGGGTGCGCAGCAGCTCCTGGGCCCTGGCGTCGCCGAGGCGCTGGGTGACGGTGGTGGAGCCCTCCATGTCCGTGAACAGGATCGTGACTAGCCCCGAAGGAGCCGTCGGCTCCGGCGCCTTTCGCTTCGTGGGCTTTCTGGGGGCCAGAAACTCGTTGATGGCCTCAACGACGTCTGGAAAGAAAATGGCGTGCACGTCACCTTCCAGTGAGAGAAGCCGAGCGTTCGGCAAGAGAGCGGCCAGTTCCCGGCCGGTCGCGAAGGGCATCATCCGATCGCGGCGGCGGTGGATCACCAGGGTAGGCGTCTTGATACGGGGGAGCAGACCCGTTACATCAGTCTGGTATCCGAGGGAGATCATCCTAACAGCGATCTCAGCAGAGCATGACTCACGGAGGATCTGGCGTAGCCGCCGGCTCAAGTCCGGTTCCGCGTGCGGCCAGATAACGTCCATGAGTACACCGGAGCCCAATCCCCATTCGGCCTTCACGAAACTAAGGAGCGCCTGCAGCCGCTCCGGCGGAGCAATGGTCAGACCGCGGGCATAGGTACCGTACAGGACGAGGCGAGATACCTGCCGGGGATGATTGGCTACGTAGGTGATGGCCAC
>CAJXNA010000243.1 GCA_913056415.1 uncultured Chloroflexota bacterium
GATATGCTGCGCCACCTCTCCCGCGAGGAGCTCGCCTCGCTGTTCGACTACGGATTCTATACACAGCACGTGGACGATAGCTTCCGGAGGGTAGGGCTGCTATGACCACCGTCCTCACTCAGACCACCCTTGACCTGCCGCTCTACGCCCGCGGCAAGGTGCGCGACATCTACGACTTAGGCGACAGGCTGCTCATCGTCGCGACCGACCGCATCTCCGCCTTCGATGTCGTCCTGCCCACCGGCATCCCCGATAAGGGGCTAGTCCTCACCCAGCTCTCCGCCTTCTGGTTCGAGAAGACCGGTGACATCGTCCCCAACCACTTCCTTCGCATCGTGGACGACACCCGCATCGAGGGTGTGGACACCGAGCTGCCGCGCGATCTCATCGGTCGCGCCATGCTCGTCCGCAAGGCGCGACGGCTGGACGTGGAGTGCATCGTCCGCGGCTACGCGGTGCTGGGCAGCGCCGGCTGGGCCGAATACCACGAGACGGGCAGCATCAGCGGCGTGAAGCTTCCGCCGCGCCTGAAGGAGGCGCAGGAGCTGTTCGAGCCCGTTTTCACCCCCACCACCAAGGCCGACGAGGGCCATGACGAAAACATCACCTTCGAGCAGACGGAGGCGTTGGTCGGCGAGCAGGCGGCCAACGCCATCGCCCTACGCTCCCTGGCCATTTACCGCTTCGGCCGCGACTATGCCCGCGAGCAGGGCATCATCATCGCCGATACGAAGTTCGAGTTCGGCTTGCTGCGAGCCGAAGGCGAGTCCCTGCCTGCCGGCAGGCACGGCGCCCCTGAAGGAGACGACGAGGTGACCCTCATTGACGAGTGCCTGACCCCGGATTCCAGCCGCTTCTGGCCCGCCAACCAGCACAAAATCGGCCGGCCCCAGCCAAGCTTCGACAAGCAGTACGTCCGCGATTACCTCACCGAGGTAGGCTGGGACCGCAAGCCACCTGCACCGGAGCTACCGGCCGACGTTGCGGCCAGGACCGGCGAGAAGTACCGCGAGGCGTTCCACCAACTCACCGGCCGTGAGCTGATCCGCCCCTAGCATTGGGCTGGGACGGCCAGCGCCACCGGTTTGACCTAGAGGGAGTGTAACCATGACCCAGGACACGGACAGTAGAGAGCAGGCCCTCTCTTACATTCGTCATCAGGCCGCCAAGAGCATGGACGATCTGGCCGCCCTCATGGAGCGCACCGCTGCCGACTGCGCACGCTGCCTGGAGGGCGTGAGCGAGGAGCAGGCGTCATTCCAACATGACGAGGAGTGGAGCATCAAAGAGGTGCTGGGCCACATGCTCGACTCCGGTGCGGGAGTGAACCGCGAGATCGGTAACTTGGTGGAGGACAGACCATCAGCACGCGAGGCCCGCATGGGCGTCGCCTCGGGCGCCGACCGGACCCTCAAGGAGATGCGTCAGCTGCTTACCGACCTGTGGGGGGAGACAGGGCGGCTGGTCGCCTCCCTGCCAGAGGCCGGCAACCTGGAGCGGACCTGGGAGCACCCCGCGTTCGGGCCGCTGAACTTCAGGGAGTGGATCGCCTTCCAGCGGCTGCACGCCATGGACCACGTCCAGCAGATGGAGAAGGTGAAGGCTCACCCGGACTACCCGAAGGCCTAGCGCGATGTACCTCGCCCGCGTCTACGTCACCCTCAAGCCCACGGTCAACGACCCGCAGGGGCTCACCATCCGCGGCGCCCTCCACTCGCTGGGGTTCGCGGACGTGGAGTCCGTGCGCGCCGGCAAGTACCTGGAGGTGAGCCTGGACGCCAAGGACCGGAAGAAGGCCGAGAAGCAGCTTGCGGAGATGTGCCGAAAGCTGCTGGCCAACCCGGTGATCGAGGACTACCGGTTCGAGCTGGAGGAGCTAGTCAGCACCTAGACGGCCGCCAGGGCCGCGCCTAGCGCTCCACGAACGCCGAATACACCCAGCCCCCGATTACCCTGTACCAGATACGATTGCCGCTGCCCGGCTCCGCCTCCTCGCCTTCCGCCTCGCCGTAGACGCGCACCTTCGTACCCTTCGGGAGCGTGCCTACGCTGTCGGACGCTGTGTTCGGCTCGCTTCGGATACGGAGGTTATCCGTGACCTCACCCTCCCAGGGGAGCATTACGGCGTCTGAAGGCAGAGGCCGCCAGGCAGGCGAATGCCCAGGGCCCAGGTCCGTCACGTCGCCGGTTACGAGGTCGAAAACGCGAATCTGCGGCTCCTCTGCCTCTGTTGACGAATACGCGATGAGGTCACCAGAGGGGGACCAACTGAGCGGGCCTCCTGAAAACTCGTCAGCGATCTTCTCGTCCGCAATCCCGTCTATCCTGAGCAGATAGATGCCTTCTGCCAGCAGTCGATGCTCCCCTGGTACCTCCTGCGGCCGATCCTCATCCAGCACGCACTCCGTCGCGCTGAACGACGCCACGATGGCGTCACTGGCCGGCGACCAATGCTGTACACGAGAAATCTCTATGTCCGCCGTCCGCCCTTCCGTAGCGAGATCGCCGACCAATTGAGCAATCTCTCGCGGCATTAGTTGGCTCCTATCCCCGCCCTGGGGATCTAAGATGTCAAGATCCATAGTGGCAAGAGCACTAGCACCGTACGGGCAGTAGACCCCTCTCACATGCGCTAGCAACGCTATTCGCCTGCCATCGGGGGAGAACGGGGGGGTGAATAAGTTGCCGTTGAACATTGAGTTAGGTACGGGTCTATCTGTTAGCCCGTCCAAGGAGAGTTCACGTATGATCGTGTTGAAAAGGCCGCCTGTGCCAGAGTTGATCGAGCAGTTCACGGCAACCAGTATCGTTTTGCCGTCGGGCGAGAATCGGGGCACCCCGAGCCACAGCTCCCCCTCAGGAGAAAAGCGGCGAAGCTGTTCAATCGAAGCACAAGCCCCCTTCGGCAAGTCCTCGGCCGCGTCAGGGCTAGCGCCCGGATGCAGCCGGCTCACACTCGTTCCGTCCCGGGAGACAACGACGATATCGCTGCCCTCGGTGGTGGCGAAGTGACTGCCGTCCGCTGACCATGAGCCAGACGCGCCACCCGCCCCCGCTGCGCTAGTCCATACAGAACGTCCCTCCCTGTCTTCAATACTTACGGCGAACCCGCCGAGGGCCACGAGTTGGCCGTCGGGAGACCAGATCACGTAGTCAAAATCCCGATGCTCCCTCTCCCAGAGCACCCGCCCGTCAATGCTCGCTAGGCCGCTGGCGGTGCAGCCAGCGAAGGGACAGTCCGAGTCCGGGTCGAAAGGCCAGGAAAACCAATAAACCAGCGCCTGCCCGTTAGCCAGCCATTGGAAGCTGACCACCTCGCGGTCAGTGCCGCCGAAGTCGGTGATGCGCCGCCTGTTGCTGCCGTCAGCGTTCACCAGCCAGAG
>CAJXNA010000244.1 GCA_913056415.1 uncultured Chloroflexota bacterium
CCCAGCAATGCCTACCACGACCAGCAGTATCAGCACGACAAGGCCCGGCGTCCAGCGTATCTCTCGTTTCAGCTTGTAGCCGTACGCATCTGGGAGCCTACCACTAACTAAGGAGATGAAATCCACGAGCCACCATATTCCGAGGCCGCCAAGAGTGAGAAGCTTAACAGCGGCCGACTCCATGTAACCCAGGTAGAGCCGATCAGCCCCCAAATAGCCAACCAGGGCCGATAGGAGCACTGCAACCGCCCAGTTCTTGTCGCTCTCGCCACTGGGCTCACGCAATTCGCTAATCCATTCTTGCCGCTCCCTTTCGTTCATGCGTCGACCTCCATAAACGTAATAGCCAACGCGCCTCTGGCGGACGGCCCAGGCACGCTATTGACCAGGCCCGGTGGGCGCTTGCTCGTCCACTGGAGGCAATAGGCTTAGGAAATGACTCACCTGCTTCCTGGCGTAGTTAGGATAGGTAATGACCACGTCTGTACCTGCCTCAATTGGGTTGGCTGTCACAACAAGGTTCTGAAACCCCATCGCCCGCCGGAGCACGAAGAAATACATTATCACTCCGGGGATGACGAAGAAGAAGAAGGCAATGACCGTGAGGATAGGAAGCAAACAACCTATCTGGGGCCGTCCTTGAAATGTTGCGATCCTTTCAGACTGAGTCTGCGGCCTCCACTTCTCGCCTGTAAAGAACTCAACTGCCCTGACAATAACGTCTCCTGGTGGGAGAGTCGACTTAGCGTTCGCCACCAACTCTGCCACGAGACACCTCCCTTTCTACTTCCGCACGCAGCGGGTCCGTCCGTTAGCCTGCCACCGCCCTGAAAACATGAACAGGCGCAGCCACATGGGCGCTTATCTTGGCCCTCCCTTAGCCGAGAGCGCCCCAAAGTTAGCCAAAGCTCAGCGGCTTGTCAAGCACGCGCGGCATCAGGCCCTCCCCTTCGCACGGCCCGGCAACCGTAGCTTCTGCGGACATGGCCTAACTCCTTTCGAGCTAGTCGAAGCTGAACGGTGCGGTATCTGTCACGCATCAAGTTCGTCACCACGGGACTGAGACGATGATCGCAATTGCTGGCTTTGGTCGGCTCGTAGGCCTTTGATCTCTTCAAGCATACTATGCATCTGCCCAGGTACTCTAATGACTACGTACAACAACTCCAGGTATAGGGCGAAGCCCCACACGAGTACCCACACGTACAGCGGCCCGAGCACCCAAAACAGGAAGCCTCCCGCTTCCCCCCCTGCCATGATGACGAGCCCGACGATGAAAGCTGCTGCCAACCCTATAAGCGCGCCGAGAGTTAGCAGCGCTCTACCTGCCACAGCTGTCCAGTTCAGAAAGGGTAACTCGGGGTCGCCAATGGCGCTGACGGATCTTCGTTCTCCGATCTCTCCCAGCCAGCGAAAGGTGTCCCTGATGAACCTGAACGGGAGGACTATGAAATCCCAAATCACGATAAGACAGCCCATGAACCACATTTCGTACCTCCTGATGTGCTGCTCGCCCCCGTTGAGCTGTCGCCCAGGTCCTACTGTCGTCGCATGCTGAACTCCTTTCCGATCACGCCGCTACCCGCCGGGGGGGCCAATCGTCAGATCCTCAGGCTCTCACCTTTGCCCACTCCAGCAGCGATAGCCATAGCGCCAGGCCGTCCTCGCTCCCCATCAGCGGCTCGCAGGCCCGCTCCGGGTGAGGCATCAGCCCCAGCACGTTGCCGCCATCGTTGATGATCCCCGCGATGTCGTTCATGCTGCCGTTGGGGTTGGCCTCCGCCGTCACCTCCCCCTCAGCGCTGCAGTAGCGAAAAGCTACTCTCCCGGAGGACTCCAGCTTGGCCAGCGTCTCCTCATCGGCCACGTAGCGCCCCTCGCCGTGGGAGATGGGTATTCGCAGCACCTGGCCGGGCTGGCAGGTCAGGGTGAACGGCGTCTCCGCGTTCTCCACCCGCAGGTGTACCCAGACGCAGCGGTACTGGAGCGAATCGTTGCGCATGAGAGCGCCGGGCAGCAGATGCGCCTCGCACAGCACCTGGAAGCCGTTGCAAATGCCGATGAGCGGCTTGCCCGCCTCCGCGTGGGCGGCTACCGCCTCCATCACCGGCGAGAACCGCCCGATCGCCCCCGCCCGCAGATAATCCCCGTAGGAGAAGCCGCCGGGGAGTACGACCACATCGTAGCGGGAGAGGTCTCGCTCCCGGTGCCAGACAAGCTCCGCCTCCTGGCCTAGCACTCCGGACAGCGCGTAGTGGGTGTCGTGGTCGCTCCAAGTGCCGGGAAATACGACGACGGCGAAGCGAAGCGGCATTTCTGCCGCCTTTATACCACACCTGGAGCCGCCTGTAACGCCCCGCTCCCGTGGGACATCTAATGATTTAGAAATCGCATACGGAGGATCTAAGATATGGGAAGCTCCTGGCGAATAGACGCCAAGTGGCTGTTCGGCCTCATCTGTCTGTCAGCCATCATCGTGGCGGCTGTCCTCTACTCCGCCTCCAAGCTCACCGAACGCGACGCTGCCACGGGCCTCTTCAGCGGCGTCATGACCTCCCTTGCGAAGGAAGATAACGGCGCCGAGGGGTTTGAGGAGCTCCAAGCACTGGCCGCCGCTAACCCCGATGAGGAGTTCACCATCGAAGGCGCTACCCTGCCCGTCAAAGGCAGTGAGATCGCCGGTCTCTCCTACGACGAAGCCGTCGATCTCGTCGTCGGCCGCACCGCCGAAACGCTCTACGCCAACGGCCCCGGCTCCGTTGAGCAGTTCTTCGACGACGCCCCCGTCGCCGGCTCCGAAGAAGCAGCCGCAGCCGAGGGCGGAGGTTCCGACCTGAGCCCGTTCGGCATTCTGACCAACGATTCGCACGACACTATACGAACTATCTTTATGTTCTCCCTCATACCCGTTCTCGTCCTCGCCGTCCCGCTGGTCTTCTTCAGCCGTCGCTTCGGCCGGCTGGGTAGCCCCGGCATCGTCCTCGCGGTCGGCGCCGCGCCCTTAGCCGCCCTCTGGTTCACCGTTAAACAGGCCACCAAGAGTGCCGACCCGGACGGCATCGAGGGCGCCCTGGCCGAGGCGCTTGCGCCCATAGCGGCGGACGTGTCCAGCGCCTTCCTCTGGCTGCTGGCCCTCGGCGTCGTCCTGGTGCTTGCGGCCGTGGCCGGCCACATCGGCTTCGCCCTCTGGCATCGCTCCCGGCCGACGCCGGCACCCGAAAAGGGCACCGCAGTGTCCGGCGAGCCTCTGGACAGCCTCCGTACTACACGTCGGAGGAGGGCTTCAGCGGGCAACTGCCCAACGCGTCCCGCTCCAGCAA
>CAJXNA010000245.1 GCA_913056415.1 uncultured Chloroflexota bacterium
CGCAGATAGGCGGTGATCTCGGTGCGGTCCATCACCGCGATTATAGCAGGGGAGCGGACGCACCGTTGTGGCTCGCCTAGCGGGCGACGATTTCGGGGTGCTCCCGCAGGCGTTCCTCGATCGTCGCGCGGTCTGGGATGTCTGCCAGCCCCTCAGACTCGACGATGAGGGCGGCGGCGCAGGCGGCGAAGCGGGTTGCCTGCCAGGGGTCGCCGGATTCTTGATAGCGGACGAGGAAGGCGGTGGCGAAGATGTCGCCGGCGCCGGTTGGGTCGACTGACTTCGCCGGGAAGGGGTCGATGCGACGCCAGGTGCCCCGGTGACAGACCTCGGCGCCGTGTTCGCCCGACGTGTAGGCGAGGGTGTCGACACGGCTGCTCCACTTCTCCAGAACGGGTTTCGAACTGGGCGGCAGGTCCTCGTCGGAGACGAAGAGGACGTGGGCCTGCCGGAGGAGGGGGTCCCCCTGCCACCGCTCAGCCGGGACGGGGCGGACGCGGTTATCGGGCCCTATCTCCCGCAGCCAGCCCTGGGCGGAGACGCCGATGAGGGCCTGGGGGAAGCAGTCAGCTAGCGCCGCGTCCAGCTCGCCGGCCACGGGCCCGAGGAGGACGATCCTGGCGCCGCGCCAATCGTCCGGCAGGGAGGCGGGGGTGATGGGGGGGGCGCGCTGAAGGACGTACTGGACGCGGCCCTGAGCCGTGTAGACGTTGCGGAACTGGGTGGAGCGGGTGGAGGGCACGCGCGCGATCTCGGTTCCCGGGAGGACCTCGTCCAGCGGGAGGTCCGGAGCGGCGGCGGTCAGGACGGCGGTGCGCAACCCCAAGCGGGTAGCCAGGAGGGCGGCGTAGGAGGCGGTGCCGCCGAGGCGCCAGCCCGCCG
The DNA here is from genome assembly GCA_913056415.1 of uncultured Chloroflexota bacterium. Lineage (GTDB taxonomy): Bacteria > Chloroflexota > Dehalococcoidia > SM23-28-2 > RBG-16-64-32 > JADFNQ01. The sequence goes on from CAJXNA010000245.1 coordinate 883, forward strand.
CTTCGTCCCTACTCGTCTGGGGAGAGAGGTCCTGGACGATATGCCCGATGACCAGGAACTCTGGCGGCATCAACGCCCGCCGGGGCGACCTCGTTGCGGATAGATGACTACCTTGCGGCCATCGCCTTCGCCGACGGAGCCCGTGGTGACGGCGCTGTCTTCGGCGAGGACCAGGTGGATGATGCGACGCTCGCCGGCGGGCATCGGCTCCAGGGTGAGGGAGCGGCCGCTCTGGCGCACGCGGTCGGCCATGCGCTGGGCGAGGCCAGTCAGGGAGTCCTCGCGGCGCCGTCGGTAGTGCTCGATGTCGAGGCTGATAAGCACGCGGCTGTCCATCTTGCGGCTTACCATGAGGTTGATCATGTACTGGAGGGCGGCCAGAGTGGTGCCGCGGCGGCCGATGAGGAGGCCGAGGTCGTCGCCGTTAACGTCGAGAACGGCGCTGGCACGGCCGAGGCCGTCGCCGGGCGTTTCGGGGGTTCGCACTGAGACCTCGCCGTCGATCTCCATGAAGGCGAGGAGCTGGGTCAGGTGATCCGAGGCCAGGTCCACCTCCGGCGAAGCGACGTCCTTGATTTCGATCTCTGCCGGCTCTGCGCCCTCCATTGCGGGCTCCGCCATCGGTCTGGCCGTGTCCTCCCCCTCGGGCTCCGCCATCGGTCTGGCCGTGCCCTCTTCCAGGGCGGTCACGCGGACGCGGGCCTGTTCGCCACCGATGCCGAAGAGCCCCGGCTTGCCGGCGGTGAGGATCTCTATTTCGACTTGCTGGCGCTTGAGGCCTAGCTCCTCCAGGGCTTCGTCAATCGCCTCATCGACGTTTTTTGCGCTTACCTCTACGCTTTCCATGAGCGGACCTCGCTTCCTGCGGGTTCGAAGAGGCGGCGGTTTCGGCCTCCTCCTGAACATCCGGTTGCATCTTGGGGTGCGGCTTCTTGTTTGGGGTGGCTGCCGGGATGGGGAGGAGATTGCGCCAGCTCATACTCCGGCCGTAGACGATGTAGCTGGCGAACACGCTGAATATGTTGGAGATGACCCAGTATACACCGACGCCGCTGGGCAGCGACAGCGTGATCCAGACCAGCACCAGGGGCATCATCCAGGTCATCATCTGCTGTTGCTGTTGCTGCTGGGGCGTGGCGGACGGGGTCTGGGCGAGCTTCGTTTGCACGTAGGTGCTGACCCCTACCATGAGGGGTAGTATGAAGGTGTTGTCCGCCTCCCCCAGCTTCAGCCAGAGGAACGACTGCTCCAGCGGGATCGCGTCGCTGAGGTAGGACCAGTCGTACACCCTCTGCGATAGCCCCACCAGGCTCTCCGGGCTGCCGCCGACGACGAACGCCAGGGCGCGGTAGAGGGCGATGAACACCAGCATCTGGATCGCCATCGGCATGATGCAGCCCAGGGGGTTGATCCCCGTCTCCTTGTAGAGCTTCATCGTCTCTTGCTGGCGGCGTTTGGGGTCCTTGTACTTCTTCTGTATCTCCTGCATGCGCGGCTGCATCTCCTGCATCGCTCGCGTAGATTGGAGCTGGCGCAGGGTGAAGGGGATGGTGACGAGGCGCAAGATGATGGTGAAGACGATGATCGCCAGGCCGAACTGGCCGCCGAGCAGGTTGGTGAGCAGTAGCAGGGAGTTGATCAGGGGGTTCATGAGCAGGGTGTTCCAGGCGACACCCGGGCCGAGCACGACGAAGGACCCGACGATCGCCACGACGATGGCGATCATCAGCATGCTGCCCAGGCTGGGGCGCGACGCTGCGGGGGCGGCGGGGGCAGATCCGCTCACGGTGTCACCACCTTGACGAAGCTCCCGGCAGCGGGGTCGATCCGGAACAGGTCGCCGCCCTGAGCGCTGATAAACACCTCTTCCCCAAGTACGGGCGGGTCCGTGATCGGGTTGGAGAGGATGGTCTTTTCGAGGGCCGCCGGCGCTGACCAGCTGAGCCTGCCGGAATCGGGATCGAGTCCGTACACGTTGCCCTTTCGGTCGGCGATCAGAAGGGTGTCGCTAGCGATGATGGGGGAGGAGCGCAGCGGCTCCGGGTCCTCGGCCTCGAACGGGGTGTCCCAGACAGGCGTACCGTCCGCCAGGCTCAGGGCATACAGGCGGCCGTCCAGGTTGGGTGCGTACACGGTCCCGTCCAGAACGAGCGGTTTGCCCCAGAACCAGTTGTCTGCCTTGAGTGACCAACGCTCTCTGCCAGTGTCGGCGTCTACGGCGTGGAGGGTGCGGCCTATGCCGCCGACGAGGATGGTGCCGTCGGCCAGCACCGGGTCCGATATCAGGCCGTGTCCCGTCTGGAACGGCGCATCCCATATGGGGTCAAGCGTCTCGGCGTCCAGGGCGTAGAGCTTGCCGTTGACAGAGGCGACGTAGATGACGCCTTCGACTAGCAGTGGCGTCCCCC
>CAJXNA010000246.1 GCA_913056415.1 uncultured Chloroflexota bacterium
AGACGTGTGCTCTTCCGATCTTGGCAGAAGGAGCGCCGCGGTATAGCCCACGCCGTCCTCTCGGCCCGTCTCGTCGTCGGTGAGGAACCGTTCGCGCTCTTCTTCCCTGACGACATCATAATCTCCGACGTGCCCGCCATCCGCCAGCTCATCGACGTGCACAATAGACACGGCGGTAGCATCCTCGCCGTGCAACGGCTGCCGCGCGAGGAGGTCGTGCACTACGGAGTCATCTCCCCGGAGCCGGTCGAGGAGCGAGTGTACCGCGTTCGCGGCATTGTGGAGAAGCCATCGCTGGAGAAGGCGCCATCCGATCTGGCCATCGTTGGACGCTACATCCTGGCAGCAGACGTTTGGCCGCTGCTGGAGCGCACACCGCCCGGCGCTAACGGCGAGATGCAGCTCACGGACACCCTGGCGATGCTGATTGAGGCCGGTCACCCCCTGTTCGCCTGCGAGTTCCAGGGTGAGCGCTTCGATACCGGCCGGCCGCTGGGACTGCTGGAAGCCTCGGTGACGCTGGCGCTGCGCCGTGAGGACATCGGCCCGGCCCTTAAACAGTACCTGAGATCGCTTTCGCTAAGCTGAGCCAGAATGCGCGCACTCGTCCTCGGCATCCCCCTGCCCCACATCACCTTCGATAACTACTCGTTCCTCTCCGCCCCCTCCTTGTTCGACTATGATCGGATCATCGTAGACATGTCGGCCCTCTCGGAAGCGGTGGAGCAGGCGAGAGACGGTTCGCCGGAGCACAGAACCCACAGCGGACAGACCGTGGTCAACGGCCCCAGCAGCACCAGGACGTTCTCGCTGACGGAGCTGCTGCGACTGCGGCGTCTGGAGGCCGAGCGTGCCCTGGCCCGCGGCGGCACAGTGGTCTGCCTGGCCTACCCGGACGTGGCCCACGAAGGTATCGCCGGCCTCCCCGGCTGGCGGCGCTACGATTGGTTACCCGCGCCCGAAGGCTTCTCCTACACCGAACACCTCCTGGCTGGATTCGGGAAGCCAGGCGTGGAGATAGCGGACGCGGAGCACGCGTTTGCGCCCTACGTGAAAGCGTTTGGGGGTAGGTTAGCCTTCCGCGCCTACGCATCCGAGCAAGACGAAGGCTTCTCCCAATACGGGCGCGTGTTCGCCCGCAGCCTCGGCGGCGCTGCCGTTGGGGTCGAACTGGAAGTCGGGACGGGCCGCGTCATACTGCTACCGCCCCTGGACTCGTTGAACTATAGTAATGACCGCGTCCCCTTGGCGAACGTCCTGTGCGATTGCCTGGAGCGCATGCCGGCCGGCACGGCTGATGAGCCCTCGCAGCTGATTGATAAGGAGGCTTCGTGAACCGCTGTGCGTCCCACACGCTCGAAGGAACGGTGATGCCGAGATGAACCTCTCGCAGACAGGGCTCCTCGCTGGCAAGAAAGCCCTCATCATGGGGGTCGCCGACAAGCACAGCATCGCCTGGGGAATAGCTCAGGCGATGCACGACCAAGGTGCGTCCCTGGCCTTCACCTACCAGGAGGAGCCCAAGGGCAGGCTCGAGAGGAACGTGAGGAAGCTGGTGGCCACTCTTGGCAACCCTGAGGACTTCCTCCTCTTCCCGTGTGACGTCGCAGATGACTCCACCATCGACGCCCTCTTTCAGGTCATACGGTCGGAGTGGAAAGGGCTGGACGCCCTGGTCCACTGCATCGCCTTCGCGGATCGGGACGACCTGAACAGGCCGTTCTCGCAGATCTCCCGCACGGGATACAAGCTGGCGATGGAGGTGAGCGCGTACTCATTGAACGTGCTGGCGCGGGCGGCCGCGCCGCTTATGGATGAACGAGGCGGTGGCAGTATCATCGCCCTGACTTACAACGCCGTCGAGAAGGCCGTGCCGGGGTACAACGCCATGGCAGCGGCCAAGGCCGCCCTGGAGGTGGGGATTCGCTACCTCGCCGTAGAGCTCGGCCTCAGCAAGATCCGAGTCAACGCCATCTCCGCCGGGCCCGTACGCACCCTCTCTGCCAGCGCCGTCAAGGGCCTATCGGCCCTCCGGCGGTGGACGGAAGAGGTGTCGCCGCTCCACGAGAACATCACGCCCCAAGACATCGGAAACACGGCGGTCTATCTGGCCAGTGACCTGTCCCGCATGGTGACGGGGAACATCATCTTCGTGGACAGCGGCACGCACGTGCTCGCCGCTCAGGTGGGGGCCATCGAGCACCGGCAGCAGTAGCCCCTCTTCGCCCTATCGCCGAAGCCGTTCGCACTGCGTCATTCTGAGCCTGCCTGCCGGTACGTGTGCGCCTCGGCGTAGGCAGGCGGAGCGAAGAATCTCGCCAGCCGGTCAGTTGAGGTGGTCGTCCGTCTCCTCTTCCTCTTCGTCCTCGCCGCTGGAGCCTTCTTCCCCACCCTCGAACAGCCGCATCAGCTCATCGCCGAAGCGACGGCGCTCGCGGCCGCCCTCCCGCAGCAGATCGGCGATATCCGCGATCCCCTTCAGCTCGTCCGCCAGCTCCGGGAAGTCCTCCTCTGAACCGCCCTCGCCGCTGAGGAGCTCCTCAAGACCACGGCGCCGCGGCTCCTCCGCCGCCTCAGGCGCGGCGGGCCGCCTCTCACGACGCCGTGGGCGCTCCTCCGGCTCCTCCTCGCCGCGCCGCTTCCTGGGAGTCTCCATGGTGAAGACGGACTGAAGGACAGTGCGCAGCCACCGCTGCTGACCCGGCGTCAGCGCGGCTACCCTCCCCAGGAGTTCTCGGTCCACTTTGGGCTTGCTCCCGGCCATTCGGCGTTATTATAACCCGGTAAGCAGATCGACGATATAGATGTCTGAAGGGAGGCGTTCCGATGCGGGCACTCTACCGCTGGCGGGTGAAGCCGGGCAACGAAGAGACGTTCACTAAGGCCTGGGCGCAGGCGACGAAGACGATAAGGTCGAAGGTGAAGGGGGCGCGGGGGAGCATGCTCCTGCGCAGCCGCCGCGACGCGTCGGAGTTCATGGCGTCCGCCCGCTGGGACAGCTTCCAGGACTGGCAGGCGTTCATGCAGTCCGACCCCGCCGACCCCGAGGCGTTCCGCGTTATGTCCGCCGCCGGCCAGATGCTCTCCGCCGAGGTGTTCGACGAGGTGGAGGACCTGCTTGACCACACGTGACGCGCCTCGATAGACTGTCCGCATAGCGCCACAACGAGGAGGCAGGTCATGAATGAGCAGCTTACACCGGACAAGATTATGGAGCTCGGGACGGCGTTCTGGGGGTCCAAGACGTTGCTGAGCGCCGTCGAACTGGGCGTGTTTTCAGAGCTAGCC
>CAJXNA010000247.1 GCA_913056415.1 uncultured Chloroflexota bacterium
GGACCTGAATCCATGACCCCCTGCTGGCAGCTAATGCATTTTCACGCTAGGTGGATAACATTCCGCCTCGCTGTCCTCGCAGTGGCAATCCTGGGTGTAGCGTTTGCCTGGACGGTGGCTGCGTCAGCCTACGATACGGCTGGGCCGGCCCTCCGCAGCGGCTACGGTTGATGCGAGCGTTTGGCAAGACACTGTTCCGACCTCAGCCGGTGGAGAATCGGCGGCGGGCACGCTGAGACTGATGCTCGATACGGATGATGGCGACCACTGGGACATGGGCAGCGGCTGGTGGATCGTAATGCCGATCATGATGGTGCTTTTCTGGGGAGGCGTCATAGCGGTCGCCGTCTGGGGAATACGGCAGTTCACGGGAGGACGGGACAGGGGACAAGGCCCTCTGGACATCGCCAAGGAGCGCCTGGCCGGGGGTGAGATCACCAAGGAGGAGTTCGACCTGATTCGCGGTGATCTAGCATAGGTATGGGAGGAGAAACATGGCCTCAGTCGAGATGATTAAAGAAGAGGCGGCGACAGGAAAAGTCAAGGAGATCTACGGCGACATCAAGGAGTCGATCGGCATCGACTTCGTGCCAAACATGTACAAGGTCATGGCTCGCAACCCGGCCTACCTCGAAGCGAGCTGGAACAAGATCCGCGCGCTCATGAACGAGCAGCGTAAGCTCGATGAGCTCACGAAGGCCATCATTGCTCTGACCGTCTCGACGATGAACGGATGCAGTTACTGCATCGAGGTCTACACCGGCGCCGTGCGGAAGTATGGTTTGTACGACGACGGCCTCACAGAGGTGGCTGCGGTCATCGACCTTTTCAACGGCTTGAACAAGTTCAACACGGGTCTCGACGTCGAGATGGACGAGGAGCCCTGGTTTGGCTGCGGTGGCCACTGATGTGAACGCTGAGAGGGTCGTGGGCGTGCTCTCGGAGGTCCGAACGGCTATTTCATAATCTCAGTACTCCATGTAAGATAGCTGCAACTCGAGACCACATGATGAAAAGGGGCGATGATCTTGGAACTGACTAACCGGGAAACCTGGGCAGCCCTGCATGGAATCATCCTGGGAGGTGTCTTCCTCCTGGCGTTCGCTGGTGGTCTAGCGGGGCTATGGAGTCTGCGCCCGGAATGGGTAACCGTACAGGGACTGCAGGAGCGCATGAACCGCTTGCGCCTCGGAGTCTTCTCGATGGCAGCCGTCGCATGGCTCACTGTCATCACCGGGACCTGGATAGTATATCCCTGGTACCGCGCCAAGCCGCCGGAGGGGACGGAAGACCTGACCGATTTCCCGCGCTCTCTGCTGCTCTCCAACCCGGACACGGACCAGTGGCACAAGTTCGGCATGGAATGGAAGGAGCACGTCGCCTGGGTCGCGCCCATCCTGGCGACGGCCGTGGCGTTCATCGTGCTCTACTACGGCAAGCAACTCATAGTGGACAAGAACCTCCGGTACGCGTCGATCGTCCTCTGGATACTGGCCTTCTCGGCGGCGGCGGTTGCCGGACTCCTTGGCGCCTTAATCACCAAGTCCGCGCCCATTCAGTAGGAGGAGGTCATCACGATGGCGAACATCAGAGTTGTGAGTGAGGGCGGCGAAACGATAGACGAGATCGCCTGGACTGCCCAAGAGCTCGACATCCACGAGCGGCCCAACGGCCCCGCCGTCGCGGCGATCATCTCGGCCGCCATCGGCGTCTTTGTGCTGGGCCTGCTCACCACACTCAGCGAGGCGAATACTGACGTTCACGACTTCCTGGACATCAAGAACCGGGTCGGCCCGCTAAGCGGCAAGACCACGTTCTCCGTGATCGTCTACCTTGTGGCCTGGTCGGCTCTAGTACCGGTACTGTGGAGGCGAACCGTGCCGTTCGCGAGCGCCATGCTGGTGGCGGCTACCCTCGTGGCTCTTGGGCTTGTGGGGACGTTCCCGAAGTTCTTCGAGCTGTTCGCAGACTGAACTAAGCGGGCCGGCCCCTTCACTCGTCACGAGGCGATTCTCAGCAAACTGATCCGCCTCAGCGGGACCGCCGACCCAGGCGGTCGAGGTCACGAATTCTCCGTTAGACGGAAACTGGGACATACGTGTGTCAGGGGTGGTGAGTCCGTCCGCAGGGCAGCTCAGATTAGTGGCTGAGTGGCGTCAGGCGGAGGTGCTGGAGCGGTACCCGCGCGCACTCGGAAAGTCGAGCTGAGGAGTATTCTCGATGTCTGACCCCGTCAGCGTCGGTATGAAGAAACTACTTCTTGCCTGGACGACGCCGCTGAAGTTCCGGACGGACGGACGTACTCTCGGGAGCGCAGGCTCAGGCCCGGGGGCACACGGCGGACGAAAGAAGCGGGAGGAACAGCTTTCGATGTCCCTCCCGGCTGTATCAGAGAGCACCGGGCTACTCTTCGATGATGATCGTGCCCACCATCCCGGCTTCCTTGTGGCCCGGGACCGAGCAGTAGAACTCATACTCGCCCGCCTCAGTCGCCTCGAAGACCAGCTCCCCGTAGTCATTGGCTTCCGCCGCGATGTGGAGGGGCTGGAGGCTGACCTGCGCCTCGGGGTCCACGTCGTCGTCGTCATCGTGGGCAGCCACCACGTCGTGGTCACCGTGGCTGGCGCCGCTCGCCTCCATGACGATAAACTCATCCTCGTCAGTGGTGTAGTCATGGAGAACCGGGTCGTGGTTCTCCAGTCGCAGCCGTATCGTCTCCCCGACCTTGACGGTGACCGTCTCAGGCACGAACCTGAAATCCTCTGTACTCATTGTGATTACGCGTTCCTCGCCCGCGGGGTCCACGAACATTTCGCCGTCCGCATGCTCGTCGGCGTCATCGTGGTCATCCACGCCGTCGATGTGCTCGACCACCTGATCGGTTCCCCCACCCTCGACGGCGCCGTCGTTGCCGCCGGAGGAGGTGGGATCCCAGATGAGCAGGGCCAGGCCCACCGCCAGCAGGCCAACCGCGGTAACCCACAGGACTTTCGTTATATCAATCCTCATGTTGCGCCTCTTTCCATGTTTTCTTCCTGTCTCCATTGTTCTCCCAACGGCCCCTACCCTTGATCTAGGCGATGGCGTAGCGAGACTAAGCAAAATCGCTTAGAGGCGGTCGCCCAAGGAAGGAGGCTGATAGAATTAGGCTGTGGGAATGGATACGGGCAAACCAATAAGGATCGTCATCGCTGATGACCACGCCCTGGTGCGC
>CAJXNA010000248.1 GCA_913056415.1 uncultured Chloroflexota bacterium
CCCGGTCAGGTACATGATGACTAGGCCGGAGATTAAGCCACCAGCCACGAAATAGCCGAATTCTTTCTCGCCACTGTCCTTGAGCATGAGCTTGCCAATCTGGTAGATGACTTGAAGGATAGCCCCCGCCCCCATTGCCAGGAATAAAGTTGACAGTTCCGGATAGAAGGTCAGCCCGCCGATCCAGGCGCCCGCTATAGTCGGTACTCCTGCTAGGCTCCCCAATAAGATGTGGTGGCGTAGCTTCGGCCGATCCCTAGATACCGGCGTTACGATCGCCAACCCTTCGGTCGTGTTATGAACGGCGAATCCGACTACCAAGAGCGAGCCCAGGGCGATGTTCCCAAGGGAATAGGCTGTACCGACGGCCAGCCCTTCACCCAGGTTGTGCAGGCCTATCCCCAGCGCGATGAAATAGGCGATCAGAAGGCGTCCAGTGGCTGCATCTCGCTGAGCCGTAGCGCTACGCTGACTGCAACCAGCTCGGCTTGGCGGACGCAACTGGAGACGACCGTTACGAGCACCTCGCTGAGATCAGGCAAGGTCGAAGCGATCGAGATTCATGACCTTGTTCCACGCAGCGACGAAATCAAACACGAACTTCTGCTCGGCGTCGACACTCCCGTAGACCTCGGCGATCGCCCGGAGCTCAGAGTTCGAGCCGAAGACGAGGTCGACGCGGGTGCCGGTCCACCGGAGCTCGCCGGTCTCGCGACTACGACCCTCGAACACCTCCTCGGAGTCCGAGGTCGCCTTCCACTCCGTCGCGATGTCGAGCAGGTTCACGAAGAAGTCGTTGGTCAGCGTCTCGGGTCGGTCGGTGAAGACCCCGTGCTCGGACTGCCCGGCGTTGGCGTTCAGGACGCGCATGCCGCCCAGGAGGGCCGTCATCTCGGGAGCGGACAGCGTTAGCATGAACGCCTTGTCCACCAGCAGGTGCTCCGCCGTGAGCTCGTGGCCCTTCTGGAGGTAGTTGCGGAACCCGTCTGCGGTCGGCTCGAGCACGGCGAACGACTCGGTGTCGGTCTGCTCCTGGGTGGCATCGGTGCGCCCCGGCGAGAAGGGCACCTGCACGTCGTGCCCGGCCTTCTTCGCGGCCGACTCGACGGCTGCGCACCCGCCCAGCACGATCAGATCGGCGAGCGAGACCATCTTCCCGCCCTTCTGCGAGCCGTTGAACTCCCGCTGGATTCCCTCCAGGGTCTCCAGCACCCTCGATACGCCGGACGTGACGTTGACGTCCCAATCCTTCTGCGGCGCGAGGCGGATGCGCGCCCCGTTGGCCCCACCGCGTTTGTCGGTGCCACGGAACGATGCCACCGACGCCCAGGCGGTCGAGACCAGTTGGGAAACGGACAATCCCGATGCGAGGATCTTGGCCTTGAGGTTGGCGATATCCTGCGCCCCGATCAACTCATAATCGACGTCGGGGACGGGGTCTTGAAACAACAGCGGCTCTGCAGGAACCAAGGGGCCGAGATACCGCGAGCGGGGCCCCATGTCGCGGTGGGTCAGCTTGTACCACGCCCTGGCGAAGGCGTCTGCAAACTCCTCCGAGTTCTCGTGGAAGCGCTTCGCGATCGGCGCATAGATCGGGTCCATCCTCAGAGAGAGGTCCGTCGTGAGCATCATGGGGGCGTGCCTCTTCGACGGATCGTGCGCATCCGGCACGGTGGCCACTGCAGATGCATCCTTGGGAGTCCACTGCGACGCACCGGCAGGACTCTTCGTCAGCTCCCACTCGTAGCCGTGCAAATTCTCGAAGAAGTTATGGTCCCACTTCACCGGGTTGGTGGTCCATGCGCCCTCCAAGCCGCTGGTGATCGTGTCGCCGCCCTTGCCGCTGCCGAAGCTGTCCTTCCAGCCGAGGCCTTGCTCCTCCAGGCTGGCACCCTCTGGTTCGGGACCGACGTACCGGCCCGCATCGGCAGCACCGTGTGCTTTGCCGAACGCATGTCCGCCGGCAATGAGCGCAACCGTCTCTTCGTCATTCATCGCCATGCGGCGGAACGTTTCTCGAATATACCTCGCTGCAGCGAGCGGGTCCGGGTTGCCGTTCGGCCCCTCCGGATTCACGTAGATCAGGCCCATGTGATCGGCGCCGAAAGGCCCCTGGATTTTCCCGTCGCCGCTGTGACGTTCGTCTCCAAGCCACGTGTCCTCAGACCCCCAGTCAGTCTCGTCGGCCTCCCAGACGTCCTCGCGCCCGCCACCGAAACCGAACGTCTTGAATCCCATCGACTCCAGGGCACAGTTGCCGGCACAGATGATCAGGTCGGCCCACGAGATCTTCCGGCCGTACTTCTGCTTGATCGGCCAGAGCAACCGGCGGGCCTTGTCGAGGCCCGCGTTGTCGGGCCAGCTGTTGAGGGGCGCAAAGCGTTGGTAGCCGGAGCCTGCACCGCCGCGGCCGTCGGTGATGCGATACGTGCCTGCGGCGTGCCACGCCATCCGGATGAAGAGCGGCCCATAGTGGCCGTAGTCGGCCGGCAACCAGTCTTGCGACGTCGTCATCAGCTCATAGATGTCCTTCTTCAGGGCATCCAGGTCAAGGGTCTTGAACTCCTCAGCGTAGTTGAAGTCCTTGCCCATAGGGTTTGACAGGGGAGAGTTCTGGCGGAGGACCTTCAGGTTCAACTGATTCGGCCACCAGTCTTGGTTCGAAGGCATTTCGTTCCTCCTTTCTGGCTATTTGCTCAATGCGGCGCAAAGCAATTGGGAACCGGGTTAACCAACTCCCGTGACAGCTGGACTTGTTGATGGGACGCGTGTACGCACCGAACCTCAAGCAGATCCTTGATGTTCCCGGGATCGTCCGGCAGGTAGGCGTCGGGGCAGGCGCAATCAGCGGCGAAGTCGCGAATGTCTCGCGGCAGGCTACCCCCCAGCTCGTAGATGCGAGGAGCCAGGGCTTCAAAGTGATTCCGGTCCTCAATGCGTGCGTCCTCTATGATCTCTTTCAGGCCCTCCCCTTCGAGACCGATCGAATTGAACCGGAGAATGGTGTAGTAGTAGTATGTCGTCAGTTCGGCCGACGCCGCTCTGACCAGCTTGTGAACGAGCTCATCAACGTTGATGCCCGTTCGCTCAACCATCTCTCTGGCTACTCTGGCCACAATTACACCTCCTTCTGGCTGAATGCGCTTCCCCCTAGTTGCTGGGGCGGTTGGTGGGCGAGTTCATAGTCTTGCTGCACGTTAGATCGG
>CAJXNA010000249.1 GCA_913056415.1 uncultured Chloroflexota bacterium
GGGGGAGTAGCCGTGACCCGCTTCGCCCTCCGGCTCCCCCAACGCCAGGCGCGGATGGTGGCGCTGGCGGTGGCGTACCACCTGGCGCGGCCCGGCTCGGAGCTGGACCGCGAGACGATGCAGGAGTACGAGCACGGTCTGGCCGAGGTGCCGGCGGCGCTGGAGCCGCAGCTGGAGGCCGAGACGGCGACGCTGGAGCTGTCTTCCCTCCAGGTCACGCTCCTGGCGACGGCGATGTCGTCCGTGTTGAGCGAGCTGAAGATGTACTCCGTATTCGACACGATGGCCGGCGAGAGCGCCCGTCCTCGCTCCACCGCACCCGGCTTCGATGAGAAGCTGCGGGCTCTGTTCCCGGAGATCGCGGAGGACCCCGCGGTCGCCTCTGACCTGGCGGGCGAGATGACGATGCTCCGCCGCGAGCTGCCGCTGGGGCGGGCCCGCGAGCGGCTGGAGGAGACAGACGCCCGCAGGGAGCGTCGCGCTGCGGAGGAGAGGGCGCCTGCCGGCAAGAAGCGCTGGCAGTTCTGGAAGCGCTAGAAAACCCCTTGACTTGTCCCTAGCGGGGACGATAGCATAATTAAGGATAGCGAATTGCTCAACTTTTCGCTTCTTATAATGAGGAAACAGCTGGGCCACCACCGACCCCAAGAGGAGAAGCGATGACCTACGTAATCACGGAGCCCTGCATCGACCTGCTGGACATCTCTTGCGTGGAAGTGTGCCCCGTGGACTGCATCCACTACGAAGAGGGCACCGACCGTAAGCTGTACATCGATCCCGACGAGTGCATTGACTGCGGCGCCTGCGAGCCCGTATGCCCCGTGACGGCGATCTTCGCCGAGGACGATGTCCCCGACCAGTGGAAGGAATACACTGAGCTCGACGCTCAGTGGTTCAAGGACGCTGACGCCGTGCGGGCGCGCGTCAACGAGCTGAAGCCCGCCTCATAGCGGCGAGAACCGAACCAGAGCCAGGCGGCCCGATGCAGGGTCGCCTTCGCATTTACCCGAAGGTCAGCGACCCCCCGTACTCACGTATCGCCACCTCCACGTCCGTGTTCCTCAGGTGCTCCAGAAAGTAGTTCGGGTTCTCCGTGTGGATGGGCACCACCGTCCGCGGGCCGATCTCCCGCACGAAGTCCATGATGTCATCGGCGCTGGCGTGGCCGGAGGAGTGCAGCCCCTGCTCCTCCTCCGGCAGCTTCGAAATGCTCTGCCCCCGTTCGTGGGGTAGGCCGACGGAGCCGATATCGAAGTGGCTGAGCCACTTCCGCAACCGGCGGAAGTCCTGCTCCTGCTCCTCGCTGTACGCCTCGCTGGAGGAGTAGACGTAGGTGCCGCCGCGGACGTCGATGTCGATGAGGTTCTTGGCGTCCCAGAAGCTGAAGCAGAGGATGTAGTCGCCCGGTGAGTCGTGAGCGTGACGGGCGGACACCAGCCGGTCCCCGAACTGGTTGCGCAGGTTCTGGTCCCAGGGCTCGACCTGGTAACGGAGGTCCTGGTACATGAGCATCTCTCGGCTGCTGGACAGCGCCGGCACGGAGGGCGACACGAGACGCATCGCCTCCAGCAGGTAGGCGTCCTTGGCCAGGATCACCAGCTTCCGCCGTGTCTGCTCGGCGATCTGCAGGAACGTCTCCAAGCGCTCGATGTTTCGGGGCCCGAAGTCGGCGATGACGAGGCCCCGTTCGGCCTGGACTTTGCGCAGGGCGCGGTCGTACACTTCGCGCTCGGTGTAGTTCCTGAGCTCCAGCTCGCTCGCCTCGGCCTCCTTGGGGACGCGGGTGCCCTCGCAGAGGAGCAGCCGCGGTCGCAGGGAGGCAACCTCGTGGATGAAGCGCTTCGTCTCCTCGGCCGCCGACCCGTGCCAGCGCAGGTCGCCGCTGTACACGACCCAGCCGGCGGACGTCTCCACCGCCCATGCCCCCGCCCCGTGCACGGAATGGTCGACCGGGAAGAAGCGCACCGGCAGGTCGCCTACTCTGGCGCTATCCGTCGTGAAGGGCGCCGCCTCCAGCCCCTTGCGCCGCTTGTTGTCGCCGCCCAGGATGTGGTTCGGCGAGCGGGTCCAGAACTCCTGCGCCTCGGCGCTCAGGTCAGGCGTATCCGCGAAACAGAACGGCCGCTGCCGGTAGCTCTCACGCTGGGGCTTCAGGTAGCCGCGGTCCAACGCACGGCGGGTGACATAACAGACCTCCTTCTCGAAGTCCGCCATGCTGGAGTCCTGCATCGCCTTGGCGATGAACGCCGTGGTGGCGCTGGCGTAGATGGGAACGTCCTCGCGCAGGAAGGAGATGTAGCCGGTGTGGTCGACGTGGGCGTGGGAGACGAGGACGCCGTCCACCCGCTCCAGCTCCCTGTAGCCGGGGCGATCGTGGCAGCGGGCCCACACGTCGCCGGAGGGGACGAAGTCCGGTCGGTAGAGCCCCTCCAGGGGCGGCAGGAGGTCCATCTCCAGCATGTCCAGCAGGCCTGCGCCGGGCCGGGGCTTGAGGTACTCCTCGAAGTAGAGGTCGCGGGTCTTGAACGTCGTCCCGAAGTCGAAGAACAGGCGGGAGTCGCCGTCCTCCAGGAGGACCTTGTTGCCGCCTATCATATTGGCGCCGCCGTAGATGGTGACCGTGGGCATGGCGCTAGGGACCGTCCGAAGCTCGCGCCAGCGACGCCAACGAAGTATGGGCCGCCATTTGAGAGATCGTGCTTGCGTTGAATAGCTTACCTCTGGTCGTAAGCAGAAGCTTCTTGACATCTTCTCTGCGAATGCCAAACCCGCGACCATCGACGCACGCAATCACTTCATATGATGCTGCGCCGCGCCTCTCGCGTTCATCGCGAAGTTCGCCAAGGTGCTGGATTCGGGTGACCTTATCTCTGGCGGTCCCATCGTCTTCCGCTAGTTTTGCCTCGATCACGACTAGCGGCTCGGAGGCGTTCGGCACGAGGAAGTCAGGCGCTTGATCCATATCCTCAAAGCGCTCGGCGATGCGCGATTCATGGTAGCTGATGTGTGCGGAGTCAAGGACCGAGCGTGCTGCGTCTTCTAGGATTTTCCCCACCTGCTCAGATACGGAATCACGGTGGCTGGCAAAAGGGCGACCCAAGAAGCGTTCGTACAGTAGAGTTTCGTAGGGTACACCTTCTTCGGCAAGAC
>CAJXNA010000250.1 GCA_913056415.1 uncultured Chloroflexota bacterium
GATCTAGCTCGTCAACGCTGGTGCCGCAGTTGGGGTAGACGGCGATGCCGAAGCTGAGGGTGGGCACCGGCAACCCTTCCCAGGACTGATCCTTCGTCTTCTCGATGTACCGAGCCACCCGGAGGCAGACCCGCACCGCGCCCCGCGCGTCCGTGTCCGGGAGCACCACCAGAAACTCATCCCCGCCCATGCGGCCGACGTGATCAGCCCCACGCGACTCCTTCTTGAGCCCGTGCGCCAGGAACTGCAACATGCGGTCCCCATAGGGGTGGCCGCCGCGGTCGTTGCACAATTTGAACTTGTCACCATCGGCCAGGACTACGGCCATCGGCCGGCCGCTTCGCTGGGCAAGCGCCAGCAGCTCTCGAAAGCGACGTGTTATCGCCCCTCGGTTGAGCAGGCCCGTAAGCTGGTCGGTCTCCGCCCGTCGCAGCAGCGCTTCCGTTCGCTGCGCTACCTTTAGCTCAAGCTCCTCGTTCAGGGTTTGAAGCTGCGTCTGCGCGGTGACAAGCTCCGCGTTAGCCCTCAGCGTCTCGTCCCGTTCGCGCCTCACCTCGTTCCCCAGCCAGGCCACCCAGAACGCTATCGTCCCTAGCACCCCCACAAACATGATCGCCGAAGTCGCCAGGAAGCGAGGGTCTTCCAACCGATCCGGCCCCTGGGGCAAGAATATCTGATGCGGAATGATCCCCGCACCCTCCAGGGAGAGCAAGCTCAGGGACGCGGCCGCGACCCCGGCCGTGAATACCGCCGTCTGCCAGCGGTTCAGGAAAGCTGCCGCGAACAGCACCGCGTAGATGTAGGAGATGGATCCCAGCCAGCTCACGCCCCCCAGGTAATACACCATCGCCGAATGAAACCCGATCTCCGCCGTCAGCAGCGCATAGTGCATCCAATCAAGGACACGCGCGCTCCGAGCTCTCCGGGCTAGCCACCGATACGCCACCAGCATCCCCGCTTCACTGAGGAGAGCGACAAGGAAACCGATGGGCAGGGACAGTTGAAGCAGGAACATCAAGGGCCAGAGGCCGATGAAGGCGGAGACGAGCAACAGGCGCGCGTTAGCGAACGCTTGGTGCTGGCGCTTCTTCAGCGCAAACGTGTCTGTCCCGGCCGCCGCCGGGTTCTGCTCCAGCTCCATAATCTCTTGGTCTTTGCCCCGTCCTTAAATACGGCAGCATCAGCCGCACCTGCACAGGCAGGACAGCTCGCTATAAACTAAGATTGGTTTACCACTTCCTTCGTTTCATCTCCGCAGCCCCGAACGAAACTTTAAATCGAAATCAAGCACCGCTATGTCACGAAAGCCCTCCCTCCTCGTCGAGGCCTACGCTGGCGCCCGCTACCCTGAACGCCCCCTGCGGGTGCTCTGGCACAGCCGCTGGCGAATCGTCGCCGAGGTGGAGCACCAAGAGCAGCACCCGGACCGCCGTTGCTTCACCGTTCGGCTGGCGCCCACTGAAGCCCGCCAGGATGACACTAGGCTAAGCCTCTGCTACGATTACGCAAACGACGCCTGGAGCGTCGAACCGATCCTGTCCCGCCCCCCGGAGGCGACCGCGAAGTGACCGAAAGCTCCTATACCATCAAACCTGAGTTTATCTCTGATAGGGTTCGCACCCTCCCCGCCTCCGGCATCCGCCGCTTCTTCGAGCTCAGCGCCAACATGGACGGCGTTATCTCCCTGGGCGTGGGCGAGCCCGACTTCGTCACCCCTGAGCGCTTCTCCCAGGCCGCCTTCCGCGCCGTCGCCCAAGGCGAGACACACTACACGTCCAACTACGGCCTGCCAGAGCTCCGCGAGGCGGTGTCGGATCACCTGGAACGTCTATACGGTGTCCGCTACGACCCTCGCAACGAGATCCTCATCACAATCGGCGTCTCTGAGGGGTTGATGCTGGCCCTCCTGGCCATCCTCAACCCCGGCGACGAGCTCCTATCGCCCGATCCCTACTACGTAGCCTACCTCCCGGTCTGCCAGCTCGCCGGCGGCGTCTTCGTACCTGTCGCCACCGGCATGGAGACCGAATTCCGCGTCAGCGCCCAGGACTTGGAGGCCCACCTCACGGATAGCACCAAGGCCATCCTCCTTGGCTACCCCTCCAACCCCACCGGCGCCCAGATGACCCGCGAAGGCCTGGCAGAGATCGCTGACCTGGCCGCCAAGCGCGATCTCATCGTCATCTCCGACGAGATATATGACCGCCTCTCCTACGGCATGCCTCACACCTGCTTCCCCTCCCTCCCCGGCATGCGGGAGCGCACCATCCTCCTGGGAGGCTTCTCCAAGGCTTACGCCATGACCGGCTGGCGGGTGGGCTGGACCTGCGCCCCCGCTGATCTCCTGGAGGCGATGATGAAGATCCACCAGCACATCATCATGTCCGCCCCCACCCCCTCCCAATACGCCGCATTGGAAGCGATCCGCAACGGCGAGGAGGAGACCCAGCGCATGGTGGAAGAGTTCGACTCCAGACGCCGCCTCATCGTCGACGGACTGAACGATATGGGCCTCACCTGCTTCGACCCTCACGGCGCGTTCTACGCTTTCCCCTCCGTGCGCTCGACCGGCCTCGACGACATCGAGTTCGCAGAGCGGCTATTGATGGAGGAGAAGGTGGCCGTGATCCCCGGCTCCACCTTCGGTGACTGCGGACGCGGCCACGTCCGCTGCTGCTACGCCGCTCCCGACGCCCTCATCGAGGAGGCGCTGGAGCGCATGCGCGGCTTCGTAGCCAAACTGTAGCGCTACTCCAGGGTCAGCGTCCCGAACTCAATGTTCGGGTGGAAGGCGCAGCGGAAGCGGTACGTCCCCGGCTCGTCTATCTTCACCACCACCTGTCCCGTCTCGCCGGGCTGGATGGCGAAAGGATCCGGCTCGAAGTCGTCCTCGGTGTCGTACTCGTCGTCAGGTCCGGCCACCACCAGGTTATGGCTTATCGTCCCCGTGTTCGTCACCATGAGCTCGATCACGTCTCCGGCGTTGCCCGTGATCTCCCTGCGACTGAAGTTGATGTCGTCCACGTTGACCCCGATAGTGTCATCCGGCGTGAGCCCTGCCACCCGCGGGTCGGGCGTCGGCTCGGACCCCGCTCCCCCGGTAACCCCCGAAGAGCCGCTGCTGAGAATAAGGTATGCCAGAAC
>CAJXNA010000251.1 GCA_913056415.1 uncultured Chloroflexota bacterium
AGAGCCTCGCGGATTCTTGTCCGGGTCGTCTCGTCCTGGGCCGCGTAGTCGGGCCGGGTCTCAGTCACTCCTCGTTCTCCTTGCAGGCGGTCTCGCCGACCCGGAGCCATGGCGAAATCGCCTCATCCTCAACCTTCGCCTCGTATTCGTAGTCCCGGCGGCGTGAACAGATGCGGTCGTAGTCGCAGTACGTGCAGTTCTGGAAGCTGCCGTAGAACTCGTCCTCCTCGCCTGGGACGGCGGGGAAGGCGCCCGCTCGGACTCCGTCTACGATTGTCGTCAGGGTCCGCTCGAACAGCGCCTTCCGCTCCGGCGTTGGCTCGTAACCGATGAAGGAGTAGCCCCCCTTGTGGGTGATGAACCAATAGGCGGCGTTCACCTCCTCGGCGTCGCCCGCCGCTTCTACATAGGTCGGGAGCTGGAGCTTCGTCCCACCGGCGAACGGGTCGTCGTCGGCCTTGATAGCCTCGAAGTTCCTCTTGCTGCCGGTCTTGTAGTCGATCACCCAGGCGCGCTTGCCGTCCGGGCTCCGGTCGACGCGGTCCACGTAGCCGCGAAGCGTGACGCCCGCGACCGACACCTGCGGGATCGGGGTCTCGAAGTCGGCTGGCACGGCTCCGGTCTCCCGCCTGAACGCCGTGTCCTTCTCTAGGAATGTCTCGAGGTCCGCTCTCATCGCTCGCGCCTCGTGCTGGGAGTAGACTTCCAGCCCGGTTTGGCCCCGCCGCCTCGCCTCTGCGAGCTCACGCTCCATGATCCGGAGCAGGAGGGCCAGGTCGTCCTCTGTCCAGGCCTCATCGACAGCGGGCCGTCCCCGCTTCTGCTGCTGCCTGAAGAACGTGTCCAGCACCTTGTGGATGAGCGTACCCCGGGCGGCCGCATCCATCACCTCCCTCTCCTCGGGCTCCTCGACCGCGTTGAGGCGGAGAAGGGAGCGGCAAAGGTAGCGGAATCCACAGACGCTGTACTGCTCCAGCGAGGTTGGCGAGACGAGCTTTCCCGTGTCGAGCCAGGCGTCACCGGTGAGCGCGCCCAGGTTGCCGTCCCAGTCCGTAAACCGCCGCCCTCGTCGTGCCCGGAGCATCGATAGGGGCTTCCAGCGGGGGTGATCCGATCCCACTCGGGCGCCATCTTTCCGCTGGAGCACGGCACGGCGTACCAGGACCTCCGCCGGGTCGACGACGGGCCCGAGGAGCATCATCGCCAGAGGCGACGGTCCGCGTCGCAGCCAATCGGTGCCGCCACGGCGCCGGAGATCCGTGGCCGTTTGGATGTCAGCATCCTTCTTCGCGGCCGCCGCTACCATCATCGGCGAGGGGTAGTACTCGCGGGTGCCGCCCGGCTCGTACATGGGCGCCGACCAGACCAGCTTCCCCTGGGCGGCCACGGCAACCGCCCTCTCCGCCGCCTCCTTCGCCCGTTGGATGCGCAGAGAGGAGTCCTCGATGTATGGATGGTCACCACGCAGCCGCGACCAGGCGCTGTCCTGCACCAGCGCATCCGCGCCGGGGCCGGCTGGGAACGCCCCCTCGTAGGCGCCACAGAGCAGGACGCGCTTGAAGCGGAGCTCGGCGGCTGCCCGGTAGTCGCTAACCATGATCCCGTCGCCGAGGTTGCGCTCCCGGATCGTCGCCGTCTCCAGATTCGCAGCGAGCGACTGGGCGAAGCTGGCCAGGCTGAAGCTGCCTCCGACCGCTCCAACGCTACCCAGCTGGTCTATCTCCTGCATCACCTCGTCAAGCGCGTGTGCCGCGGGGTCAAAGTAGTCACCGATAACCCGCTTGAACGCCGGGACGAACTCGGCGGCCGGCTGGGGAGTGGTTAGCAGCTCCAGCCGGGAAGCGAGATGCTCGACAACGGCTTTCAGCTCCTGGGCCTTGCCCCGCCGGAACTCGATCGCTCGCTGCCGGCCCTCGTTCTCGGCAACTCTGCTGCTGGCCAGCTCAGCCTCCTGGTCGGCGATCAACGCTTGCAAGGCGTCCGACCAGCGATCCGTGCCGTGGGTGATCCCGGCCTCCCGCGACAGGCGATCCCACACCGACGTCAGCGCTCGCACGTCGCCGTCGCCAGTTGGCAGCCACTCCCGGAGCGGAGCGACGCTGAGGAAATCGATGGTCGCCGTGCGGGAGAAATCCCGTGCTGGCAGAAGCGCCAGGGCGAGCGCTCCTCGTCCGGCTGGCGTCTCCGACAGCGGTACTCCTGGAAGGGGGACGACAGGGATATCCGCCGCGTCGAACGCTTCCTGGAGGAGGCGCCGGTAGGCGGGATCGGCTCCGTGGAAGACCGCGATCTCGTGTGGCGACAGCCCCGACTCCAGCGCCCAGACAACCTCGCGGACGACTTCTCGGACCTCGCTGGCCGGGTCGGGGGCGAGGACAAAGCCCATCTCCGGTTGAGCTGCTGGGTCTTCGAGCTCAACGTAGGCTGGAGCGACCTCCCTCAGGGCCGAGAGGAGCGCTTCTGCGCCGGCGGACTGCGCTCCCGGCGGAACGACGTAGATGGAGCCGAGATCGGACACCGCGCCGGCCTGGCCCGAGCGCGCCCCCTCGGCCGCCGCCTCCAGAAGATCCTCCTCGTCGTAGAAGGCCGCGGTCTCCTCTCGAAATCTGTCGTACAGCCGGAGGACCTCTCCTAAGTGACCCTCGTCGTTACCGTGGGCGGCATCCCTACCGTGGTGGAGCCCGCCGCGACGCAGGCGGCGGAACATTTGCCGGAGCACGCGGGCGTAACCGGGGAGGTCGCCGACCTGTGACAGGACGCCCCGGGACTCACGCGCCACCCGCTCCGCCAGGTAATCGCCGATGGGCCTGGCCAGCGGGGCGCGTCCGGCGGCCGCTAAGTGACCCGCCCCTAGGAGCTCGGCGATCCGAGGCAACGTCTCAAACCGTACTCCCGCGAACGGGCCAAAGTCGGCCAGCCGGCGGCGCATCTGCAGCGCCGCCACATGGGAGGGGACGACCAGTGTGACCGGCGCCAGCGGGTCGTCCCCTCGGGCGGCGGCGATCGACTCGAGCGCGGCCAGGACGTCAGTCATCGGATGAACTGGCCCCCAAGAGCAGTGCGTGCATGCGGCGTACTGGCGCCGTCAGCATAGGGCCGCCGGTTCAGGCTGTGAAACGAGCCTCGCTGTCGTGGGCCGG
The DNA here is from genome assembly GCA_913056415.1 of uncultured Chloroflexota bacterium. Taxonomy (GTDB): domain Bacteria; phylum Chloroflexota; class Dehalococcoidia; order SM23-28-2; family RBG-16-64-32; genus JADFNQ01. The sequence continues at coordinate 3,141 of CAJXNA010000251.1, forward strand.
TCT
>CAJXNA010000252.1 GCA_913056415.1 uncultured Chloroflexota bacterium
AGAGCCTTCCCCGCACCGAGGCGTATGCGGAGCTACAGCGTGTCGCCGGTGCGCAACTCGATCCTGAGCTGGTGAAAGCGTTCGGCCGGGTCATAGTGGGACCGGAAGGCGCGACGGCCGCAGCGATCGCCCCCATCTAAGACGCTAGCCGGCCAGGGAACGACCGTGCCGGTAATGCTGCCCACAGACAGTGAGCAGCATTCTAGCGATACGGGGTAGGCGCCGAGCAACGGCAGCGCTACTTGGAGCGCTTGCGCGTGCGCGCGGCCTTGGCGGCGTACATCCGGCCATCGGCCTGACGCAGGAGCATGCTGGCGTCGTCGGCGTCCTCGGGAAAAGAGGCGCGGCCGCAGGACACGCGAAGGCGCAGCTCACGGCCCTCCCCGCCCAGGAGAACGTCACCCTCGACGCAGCCCTGCAGACGCTTAGCGAGATCGGCGGCGCCAGCGGGGTCGGTACGCGGCAGGATCACGGCAAACTCGTCGCCTCCTAGGCGGGCCACGATATCTGGGTCACGAGAGTATCGCACCAAGCGCTGAGCGAGGCTGCGAAGGGCCTCATCGCCAAGGCTGTGACCGAAGTTATCATTGAGATTCTTCAAGCCGTCCAGGTCAAACGTGAGGACGGAGACAGGCATGGTGTAGCGGCGCGAGGCGGCGATCTCATGGTCGAGCTGATCGAAGAAGTAGCGGCGATTGTAGACCTTCGTGAGGTCATCGATCGTGGCCAGGGTCCGCAGCTCGTCTCGCTGGCGCAAGCTCTCAAGCGATACGCCAATGGCAGTGCCCAACGAGGAGAGCAGGTCCCAATCACGCATATCGGAGTTGGATTCGTCCGCCAGCAGTCCCAGAACGCCAACCACCCTCTGGAAGGACTGAACGGGGACGAACACGACCTTTTCCCCCGGCGTCACGATCGCTTCGGCAAACAGGTCTCTGTCAGGGCGAAGGACAACAGGCTCCTTGCTGGAGAGCACCTGTTCGATGCTGGCGGCACCCAGACGGAGGTAGCGATCCGCTTCGACACGACTGAGGTTGCTGAGGGCAACCAAGCTGAGGAACCCACTCTCGGTCTGGAGCGTCAAAAACGAGCCTTTCAGATGCAGGAGTTTATCCATAATAGAGACCATCGCCTGACAGGCCACATCAAACGTAGGCAGGGCGCCCAGTTGAAGAGCAACAGCCCCCGGATAGGCGCTGCGCTTGCGCAGCTTGAAGATCTCCGCGAAGGCACCCTCTATGGCGGTAGTGGCGATGACCAGACCGACGGCGAAACCTACTAAGAGCTGCAGCAGGGAGAAGTTAAGCAAGAAGTAGTACACTGGCTCCGTGACGAGGATGCCGGAATAGACCCCTATCTGGGTCAGCCGCTTTACCCGGCGGACGTCTTTCAAGAAGTCGCCGATGGCGATGTCGTACGAGGGCGGCCCTTCAGTCAGAAGGTCATCCCGATGGCCCAGCAGGTCTACGTCTGTACTCATCACGGAATCGGCAATGCCGGCAGGAGATGTCTTCACCTAGCAAGACGTAAGGGCGACCTCTGCGTTACCGTATTACGTTGCAGCACGCCGGTAGAGATGAATTTTGTACCGCCGCAGAAAGACGAATTGAAAATGACGAACGACCGTTCCCGTTGACAGATTCGCAATTACCGAATATTATTACGACTCGGACAGCGACCACAATAAGGCCGAATTCCCCGCCATAGGCGGGGGAACGGGGGAACCGCACACCGGGGTGAATCCCGACTAAGGTCGAGAAGAGCAGCTCTTTCAGCTCTAACCCGTCAGCTAACCTCGTAGGCCACTGAAAGAGGCCATAGCGCCCCGCAGAGCCGGGCGGAGGCTATGTCCTCTGGCCCGGTTTTCGCTTGGTTACTCCAGAACGGAGGTGAGGATCATGCAGCGATTATCCCATCGCTGCCCCCGCTGTGACCAACCTCTAGGGATCTCTTGTGACATGTGGGGTAAATACTACCTGTGTGGCGGCTGCGGCTTCACAGCGGAGGACGACGACGAACTGCACGCCACTGGCGTGAAGGCGCTGCCACCCCTGATGCCAGAGCTGACCCAGATTGAGGCCTTCCGGCTTCGGCAGGGCGCAACCAGGCAGTAGCATGGCAGGCGCTGCCAGGTTCCTCTACGGACTAGCCCTGGGGATAAGTCTGGGGATTATCGGATCGAGGCTTGTGGGCGCCGTCTCGCCCGGGCCACAGAGGCGCCCGCGGCGCAACGGCCGTTCCCAGACGACGCCGCAAGTCCAGAGCAAGAACAGGGCGCAGCGCACAGCTGCCCCTCGCTAAACCAACGGACAGCTCGCTAAGCCGCCCCGACGAGTCAGGGCGGCTTCTGCACGATAACGCACCTTGAGCATCAGGAGCCAGGTGTAGAAGATCAGCTTCACCAAGTCGGCCAGGAAGGAGATGGCGCTGTTGCACGGGACGCGGACGCTCTTGAGCACTCGACCCACCGTTGATAGAATCGCGGCAACCGCTGCCCGAGAGGAGCTCGCTTTTGGACCTGGACATAGGGCTGCTCATCGTCCTCCTGATCCGCTTGGCAGTGCCGCTGACCATCTTCCGCTGGCCCCTGTGGGGCGCCCTCGCTTCCCTCACCGCCGACAGCCTGGACGTACTGCTCTGGGATCTCATGCCCTGGGGCATCCCCGATTCCTACCACCGGCTCGACAAATATCCCGACATGTATTACCTGGGCATCGAGCTCATCGTCTCGCAGCTACGGTGGACGGACGCCTGGCCGCGGCGCATCAGCCTGGTGCTGTTCTTCTGGCGACTGATCGGCTTCCTCCTGTTCGAGGTCACGGGGGAGCGCAAGGTCCTGTTTTTCGCCCCCAACCTATTCGAGAACTTCTTCATCTTCGTCACGGCAGTCACCATCTACGCCCCCTGGTACAAGCTGACGCCCCTGCGGCTGGGCCTGTGGCTGACCGTGCTGGGAGCAGCCATCTGGGTAAAGGAGTACTTCCACCACTGGCAGCGGGTGTGGGACGATCTAGTCATGACCGAGGTGATCCAGGCAATCGCCGAGGCGGTGCTGAGCTGGCTGGGCGACTGGTTCATCCTGCTGCTGGCGGTGAGCCTGCCGG
>CAJXNA010000253.1 GCA_913056415.1 uncultured Chloroflexota bacterium
CGACGCTCGTGCGGAGGCGACCGCTTCCGCTAGGGACTCCTCCATGATCGATAGGTTGATAAGGCCGTTAAACACCTTCACCACCTTGCCGTTAGCGTCGATGAAGACGCTGACCGGCATACCCAGACCGCGGTACTCGTTGTACAGCGTGTCGTCGGGGTCCATGCCGTCCACGGTGAAGCTGATCCCCGGTTCGCCGTTTAGCTTCTCTATGTTGCTGAAGAAGTTCTCGGCTCGGCCCAGGGGCTCCGCCCGGTTGACGGTGATGATAGCGAGCTCGTCCTTGTGCCGGTCCAGGAGTTCTTGCATCTCCGGCAGCTCTACCTGGCAGGGGATGCACCAGGTAGCCCAGAAGTTGAGGTACACGGGCTTGCCTCGGTAGTCGCTGAGACGTTGCCGCGACCCATCAAAGCCCGATATCTCGAAGTCGGGCGCCAGGCTGCCCACCTTAGGCTCGATTGACAGTTCACCCAGGGCGGCGACCTGCGGCGTGTCCAGGAGGAGCGCGTCCTCGATCTTGATGCCGGTCGCCGTGGTGCCGCCGCCCTGACCGCCGAGGACGCCGACGGCGAACAGGATGGCCGCTGCGCTACCCACGATGACTACCAGACCGGCGAGGGCGGTGAGCCGCGCCTGGAGGTCCCTGCCTCCGCTACTTCGCTCCTCTCGCTTCTTCGCCACTCTACGCCTCAGCCGATAGGTCGCCCAGGAAGCCGAAGTTGAACAGGCTGTTCAGGTTGATCAGACTGCCGGTGAAGATGAGGATGCCGATGATGATGAGAAGGGCGCCGCTGGCGTAGTTGATTATGCCCATGTAGCGCTTCAGCCAGTTGAAGACGGGCTTCACGGAGTTGAAGGCTAGACCCATCGCCAGGAACGGAATCGATAGTCCGGCCGAGTACACCGCCAGCAGGATCAGGCCCTGCCAGATGCTGGCGCTGGCGGCGGAGAGGGCCAGGACGGCGCCAAGCGTGGGGCCGATGCAGGGGCTCCACCCGGCGGAGAAGGAGGAGCCGACGATGAAGGAGCGGGTGTAGCCGACCTTATCGCCGGTCTTGACGTTGAGACGGCGCTCCGTTTCCAGGAAGGGGATGGTGATGACACCGCTGAGATGCAACCCCAGGATGATCAGCGCTCCTCCCGACACCTTCAGGATCGTGTCCTGCTGGTCGCGGATGAAGAACTCGTTGCCGCCCAGGAAGAAACCCAACAGCCCGATGGAGGCGCCGAAGGCGATGAAGATGAGGGAGAAGCCGGTGACGAAAGCGAGGGCGTGCAAGAAAGCAGAGGGCGGAGCGGCACTCGCGGGCAGGCCGCCACCCACGGCGATAGCGGCGCTGCCGCTTCCCCCGCCTGAAGCGACGCTCACGACAGCGGTGGCCGGCGTCGCGGTCATCGGTGCCGGCTTAGGCGAGTCGATCACCGCGCCGGTCAGGTAGCCCAGGTACGCCGGGATGAGAGGCAGCAAGCACGGGGAAAGGACTGAGAGCATCCCCGCCGCGAAGGCTAGGAATATGCTTATGCCGCCTATCTCTATAATGCCCATCTCTGATATGTGTTACGACCTCGCCTCCATGATAGATTGCCCGGCGGAGCCGCCGCAACCGAAGGGCTCGTTGACGCCGTCGGGGGCCTGCGCTAAATTGAGGAGCATCGTTGGCACGACCGTCGCTATTAGGATGAGGGAGAGCGATGAACTACGAGCCCATCGTTAAGCCGCCGCCGGAACGGATGCCGGTTACCCCTAACCTTATCGGCTACGAGGCTGTCGGCGACGCGTTCCGCTGGGACGATATCCGCGCAGAGCTGGACGGCCTACCCGGCGGCGGATTGAACATCGCCTACGAGTGCATAGACCGCCACCTGACGACGGATCGGAAGGATAAGGTGGCGATGCTCTGGGAGGCCAAAGACGGCCGCGCCGAGACCTATACCTTCGCCCAGATGGCCGCCGGTTCCAACAAAGCCGCAAACGCCCTGCGCTCTCTCGGCGTGGAGAAGGGAGACCGCGTATTCGTGTTCTTGGAGCGCGTGCCGGAACTCTACTTCACCGTCTTCGGCACGCTGAAGCTGGGCGCCGTCATCGGCCCCCTCTTCTCCGCCTTTGGCCCCGACGCCGTCCGCGACCGGCTGGCGGACAGCGAAGCGAAGGTGCTCCTCACCAGCCCCGACCTCTGGGCCCGCGTCAAGGATATCCGCGCCGACCTTCCCCGGCTCCAGCACGTCGTCATCCTCGACCGCCGGGGCGGCGGTGACGTCCCCGAAGGCACCGTCGCTTGGGCCGACGTATTCGATGCGCAGTCGGAGGAGTTCGAGATCGAGGTCACCGATCCGGAGGACTTCGCGATCATGCACTACACCTCCGGCACTACGGGTAAGCCCAAGGGCGCCGCCCACGTCCACATGGCGGTCATGGGCCACTACGCCACCGCCAAGTACGTCCTGGACCTGCACGATGACGATGTCTACTGGTGCACCGCCGACCCCGGCTGGGTCACCGGCACCTCCTACGGGATGTTCGGGCCCTGGAGCAACGGCGCCACCAGCCTGGTGTACGAGGGCGGCTTCGCGGCCGGCCACTGGTACTCCCTGATCGAGAAGTACCGCGTCACCGTCTGGTACACCGCCCCTACCGCCATCCGTATGCTCATGAAGGCCGGTGAGGAGCTGCCCAGGAAGCGCGACCTGAGCAGCCTTCGCTACGTCTGCTCCGTCGGCGAGCCGCTCAACCCGGAGGGCGTCCTCTGGGGACAGAAGGCGTTCGACCTGCCCATCCACGATAACTGGTGGCAGACGGAGACCGGGTCTATCCTGATCGCTAACTATCCCGCCATGGACATCCGCCCCGGCAGCATGGGCCGGTCCTTCCCCGGCATCGAGCCCGCCATCATCGACGATGACGGCAACGAGCTGCCGCCGGGCGAGGAGGGCGACCTGGCCGTGCGCCCCGGCTGGCCCTCTATGTTCCGTACCTACTGGAACAACCAGGAGCTGTACGAATCGCGGTTCCGCAACGGCTGGTACATCACCGGCGACCGCGCCCGCCGCGACGCCGATGGCTACTTCTAGATCGGAAGAGCGTCGTGTAGGGAAAGAGTGTAG
>CAJXNA010000254.1 GCA_913056415.1 uncultured Chloroflexota bacterium
CGATGAGCTGCTCGGAGGCAAAATAGACGAGTCCCCACAAGAGCACCGCCCCCAGCACGTGGCCGCTGGGGAAAGAGAAGCCGCCTGCCTGCTCCGATACGTCCACTAGAGGTGACGAAGGACGCGGCCGCTCCACGATTTCCTTGATCAAGAGGGACATCCCGCGCGCCGCCATCGCCAGCAGCACGAAGGCCGACGCCAGGCGATACCGTCGCAAGAAGAGAACGGCTGCAATCACCAGGGCGATAACCTGGAAGACCGGCGACAGCCCCGCCCGGTACAGCGCCTCGCTCACCACGTCTAGGCCGGGGATCCGCACCGATTGCACGGCGCGGGCGACCGTCGCGTCGCCGGGAGGATACAGGCCTAAGAAGGCAAGACTGGTGAACGCTATCGCTGCGAAGAGCGCGGTGAGCCAGAGGCCCCAGGGCGAGACCCTGAGGGAAGGTGCATATCTGAATGCGATCATCCTGCAACTATCGTCTCACAGGAGAATGTCGCCTGACAAGTTGTCCACCGACCAAAGGGTGACACTAAGGCAGAATAGTGTTCCTTTCATTCAGCTACTTAGCCCGCCTACCGTGGTGTGTTGAGGGACCAGAGACGCTGCGATTAGCGCCACCCACTACGGGGCCAGTGAGCGGAGGGCAGCAATAAGGTCAGCGGTGGATGGATGGTCAGCGACATGGCGGGAGTAGCGGGCGTATCGGACGACGCCGTCGCTATCGATAATGAACGTCCCTGGCATCTGGAAGGCGTCGCCAACCGTTTTCTCGATGCGGTGGCCCTTTCGGGCGGCCTTGATGCCGCGGATTATTGGGGCAGGCCCTAGAACTTGGAGGAGGGTGCCACGCTTGAGGCCGAAGGCGTTATAGCCTTCGCGGCGCGGGTCAGCCAGACAGGGGAAAGGAGCCTGGAAGCGGTCGCAAAGGGCTTGAGCTTGCTGTGGGTCGCCTTGAGTGACGGCAACGATGTGGCCGCCTGCGGCCCGGATCTCGTCGGCGCTCTCACGGAGCTGTTCCAGGTACTCCCGACAGAACGGTCAGCCGAAGTGGCGAAGGAAGGCGAGTACCAAGGGGCCTTCGCGCCGCAGCTCAGCAAGAGAGACCTGGCTGCCATCGCTCCGCCCGAACGTTGTTTCTGGGGCTGGCTGACCGACTTCAGTCGTCATTCATGGACTCCTCCGCGTGATGATGGACTCGGCCACCATGCCAGATTGCGGGTGCGGAGTCAAGTTGCGCGGTAACGTGCTCGGCAAGAGCTCGCGCCATGCTGACAGATAGTGACACTAGGTTCCCTTAGGACCCCCGCCCCCACAACGAGAGCACATGCCCTTGATCCGGCTTCGAGCGTCCCTCTAGGACATCCCGGTCCCGGTACACGCGCTCTACCGCATCGCGTCCAGTGTCACGGACAACGCGCAGCCACCCGTCGCTTGAGTCGCGGAACCGCACCCAGACCTCTCCTATGCGCTCCTGCAGGCTGGCTGCACGGCTCCATGGCAAGCTACTATAGTTCCCGCAGGAACTGGATCAGCGCGGCGTTGACCTCGGCCGGACGCTCCTGCTGCGTCCAGTGGCCGCAGCCCGAGAGCATCATCACGTCTCGCAGGTTTGGCACGTTCGCCTTCATGACGTCTACCCCCGTGAAGGAGAGCACGCCGTCGCGGTCGCCCGCGATGAACAGCGCCGGCTGCTGCACCTTCGCACCGGCCAGTTGCGGCAACTGCTCCCAGTCCCTGTCCATGTTCCGGTATCGGTTGAGGCCGCCGCGGAAGCCAGTGCGCTCGAATTCGTGGGTGTAGTAGTCGAGATCGGCCTCCGTAAGCCAGGATGGGAGCTGTTTCGGCTCTGGCATCCCTTCGAGGAGCTTCGCGTCCTTCGGCTTCTGCGATAGCAACGCGCCCTGCGGGGCATCGCCGGATGCTCCGTACAGCATGAGACGCATGAACTTGCGGACGTCGGCTTCAAGTTCGGCTTCAGCCGGTCCGGGCTGTTGGAAGTAGAGCATGTAGAAAAAGTTATTAGGGAACATCTGCTTCAGTAGCTGGATTGGAGGCATCGGCGACCGCGGCATGAAAGGCACGCTGAGCGCGGCAACGGCGGGAAAGCGATCGGGGTAGAGTAGGGCGCAGCTCCAGGCCATCGGCGCACCCCAGTCATGGCCGAACACGACGGCCGTCTTCTCACCGAGCGCATCCAGCACGCCGACAGCGTCCGCAGTATGGTTGAGCATGGTATAGCTCTCGATCGCCTCGGGTGCGTCAGTGCGGCCATAGCCTCGCACGTCCGGCGCGACCGCGTGGTAGCCGGCATCGGCGAGCGCCGGGAGCTGGTGACGCCAGGAGTACCACAACTCCGGAAAGCCGTGCAGCAGTAGCACCAGTGGACCTTCGCCTGCCTCCGCGATGTGCATGTTGATACCGTTTGTCTCGATCGTTCGGTGGGTGATCTCAGACACGGTACATTCCCTCCCGTTGCGTTAGCCCGCCGCGTGCGTTTCTGGCATCATCCTTTGGATGGCGGCGCGAAACTCCATCAGCATCTGTGGCGTGGGCTCCTGGCCACTGGCGAGCTGAGTGGTGAACTCGTAGAGCGGCATGGCGAACTCGTTGCGCTGCCGTTCGTAGTCGGCGAGCGCCTCGTCCAGCCGCCTGCGCCCCGAGAATCCCTCATCGATCGCCTCCGCGAGCAGTTCGGCGTCGCGGAAGGCGTCCGCGATCCCCAGCCCGGTCACGAAGTCTCGGTGGTAGCCGGCATCGCCGACGAGCGCCCAGCCCGGGCCGTACGGCCTGCGGAAGAAGTTGGGTTGGTCGGCCGTCCCGACGAAGCGCTCCTCGCGCTTCCCGTTGCGCACCAGTGCTGACAGACTCGGGGCGCGGTCGATCGTCTTCAGGTAGTTTCCCTCGATGTCCGCGCGGAACTCGTGGAACTTTTCGACCGGGCCGCCAGCGGCGAGGGTCTTGAGGGTACGCTCGGCGAGGCCCAGGGCCTCAAGCAGGGCGGGAAGGGGATAGAGGGCCGCCGCCGAGCGAACGAGCGCCCGGCCCACGGGGCGCAGCGGCGTGAAGCTCAGCTCGAGGCGCGCCACGGCGCAGGC
>CAJXNA010000255.1 GCA_913056415.1 uncultured Chloroflexota bacterium
GGAGGGTGTTACAGTGAGCGAAGGCGTCGGTGTGGTTGTGGTTGTGGGCGCCTGCACTGTCAGTGGCTCACAGCCGCTGTCGGCGGAGTCATAGTTGCCGTCACCATCGTAGTGGACCTTGTAGGACAGGGACCCGGCCACCGTGGTGAAGTCGCTGGATTCAGCCACTCCGCTGTTGAGGGCGACCTCGCTCTCGTCCGCCAAGGAGCCCGTGCAGTCTATAGTGCTAAAGCGCATGAAGTCCACAGTGCCCGTGGGGGTTGGCCCGGTCCCCGACACGGTGGCCTGGTCGTGGACCACCGTGCCCACATCGACCGTCGTGTCCTGGATGTCAGTGGCGTGGTCAGTACCCGCGTGGATCTCGGTCGCCACGGTGGGTGCCAGCGGAAGGATCGCCCGGATCTGGATGCTGCGGTCGCGCTCCCCGACCCCTTTGCCCGGCACGTCCAGCTTCATGTGGTACGGTGCGCCGTTGATCGAGCCTGCTCCCTTCCCTTCCCCCCAGTCGAGGCCGGATGCCAGATGACCGCTCCAAAGAAGGTAAACAGTCTCTGTCAGGGCGGTGAAGGCGACGGTGTACTCCTTCTCGGCCTTCTGGCCCCGCTCCGGGAGGCAGAGGCTGTCGGGCGAAGGCCCGGTCGCGTTCGCAAAAGAGCCTCCCCAGAGCCTGAACCTCCGGTCGGCCTCACCGTCGTCAAAGGGAATGCTGGGATCGTCCGGCACAACCAGGGTCGCATCCGGAACTGAGGTGCCGGGGCCGTCCTCGTGAAGGGCCGGCGTGACGCCGCGGTCGCGGTCGTAGCTGCTCAGGAAGTCGTAGCCGTTGGCGCTTCGCTGGGCGCAATCATAGCGGATGCCGAAGGTGTAGGTCGTCCCAGGCACGGCATTCTCGATACGCAGCATGAAAGGCACGCCTTCGCCCTCTTGATAGGCGGAGTTCTGCGGGTTCAGGTTACCGAACCGCCAGCGGGCGAGCGTATCGGCCCATTGGGCCAGGGTGTAGTGCGGGGCCGGGCCGGAGCCTGATCGCGCCGGCTGCGGTGGCGCTTCGGTGAGCGGTCCGCCTCCGCCCGAGCTGAAAGCCAAAGTGAAGCTAGTCAGACCCACCAGAAGCAACACGGAAACCAGAGCGTACACCGGCCACCGAGGCGAAAAGCGAGGTGCTCTGGCGGGCTGGACGACCTCGGTCCACTTCCAGCCCTCTTCGGTAATTCCGCGGCAACCGACGACGCGTGAGACCGGCGCGCCCAATGACAAAGCGATGCACCCCCATCGAAACAATCGCAGACAATGATGAGGCCACACCGAGTTATAGTCAACTGTCTCGCCGGAGATGACCAGCCGCCGGCGCCCTCGTCCAAGAGATCAGCCTGGAGCCTTCGCTCCATCCGCTAGGGCAGAAGCTCTAGGCCCGCACCTCGACCATGATCAGCTCCGACGGCTGAAGAGCCTCAATCGCCAGTCGCTTTTCGTCCCTGATCAGGGCGGCGTCCCCGCTGATCAAGCGCTCACCGTTCAGGCTCACTTCACCTTCGATCAAGAAGAAGTAGGCCCCGAAGCCGGGCGCGAACTCATGCTCCACCGACTTCGCCTCTTCCAGGCGCGACAGGTATACCCAGGCGTCCTGGTGTACGCTCACCCCAACCCCGTCGGCGCCATCCGGTGAGACGGCTGGCAGCAAAACGTTGGTGCGGTTCTCCAGCGTGAACGACTTCTGCTCCACCGAGGGCGTCAGCCCCCGCTCCCTCGGCATGATCCACATCTGGATGAACCGCATTGGCTCCGTCTTGGAGTGGTTCATCTCCGAATGCATCATCCCTGAGCCCAGCGTCGCCCGCTGCACTGAGCCCGCCGCTAGCACGCCGCCGTTACCCATGCTGTCGCTGTGCTCGAACGTCCCCTCCACCACGTACGTTAGGCCTTCGATATCGCGGTGCGGGTGCATGGGCCAGGCGACGCCCGGGCGAAGGGTATCGTCGTTGAACACGCGCAGGGTGCCGAACCCCATGTTCTGGGGGTCGTAGTACTCGTCGAAAGAGAAGTGCCAGTTGGCGGAGAACCAGCCACCCTCCTTGTGATATATCTCATCTCGATGGCGCACCTGGATCAATCTTCCTCGCTCCTACTTCGCTCAACGCCGTTCGTATGTTAGCACTGCACTCTTTCTTCAGCCTTACCAGGCCGAGCGGGTTCACAGTCGACTTTCAAAGATATTTTGTGTAACAATTACAGACCCTCCGTTGTTGAATGATTCAGGATCAATACGCCCATTGAAAGGCTAGCGCGCCAGCAGTAGCTGGCTGCGCTAGCGCAGCTCCAGCTCAAGGGGAGGAAACATGAATACGCAAGAGCGTACGCTCCCAATCGCGGTAATCATACTTGTCGCCATCGCTATCGCTATCGGCGCGATTGTGGCGGCCGCGGACCTGGGTCTGCTGAACTCGTCCTCGCGAACGGCGGCCCAGCACCTCGACTCGGTTGTCCTTGACGGCTACGAGGTGACGTTCGATGGGGCCACCGACAACGGCGACGGCACCTCGACGTGGACCTACACGATAACCGTCAGCGAGGCGGAAGGGGTCCAAGCCCTCAGCCACTGGGTACTCGGCCTCGACCTCTGCGCCGACGCCGAGGTCATCTCGGCGGACCCCGACGAATTCGAGATAGGCGAGGACCCCACGACGGGTGTCGAAGGCATTAAGTGGGAGCAGAGTCTTGAGCCTGGCGACAGCCGCACCTACTCAGTGACCATCGATGCCGAACTGGGCGTAGACGTATTCGTCGGGCACGTCGACGTCGGTATCAAGGCTGGCCAGACGATCGAGACCGGAACCCATCAACGGCCCGGACTGCACCCTTGAGCCACCCACACTGACGGTGGAGAAGGTGGTAGTCAACGACGATGGCGGCACAGCGGTGGTGGGTGACTTCACCCTGCGGGTGGACGGCGACAGCGTCACCAGCGGTGTGGCCAACACGGTCTCCACAGGCGCCCACGTCGTCAGCGAGGACGACCCCGGCGCTGGTT
>CAJXNA010000256.1 GCA_913056415.1 uncultured Chloroflexota bacterium
TGAGTAACGGCGGCCCGACGATGCGCTCGAGGGCGCGGCTGACGGGGGTGTGACATTCGTCATTCTGAGGAGCGAAGCGACGAAGAATCTGGCCCTTACCCCGACCTGCCGGTCACCCCTCTCCCACGAGCGGGAGAGGGGTCGGGGGAGAGGGTCCAACGGCGGCCCGACGATGCGCTCGCGGGCCTGCCTGCCGGCAGGCAGGCCCGGCTGACGGGGGTATAGAAGGGCGACGACCCGTCGCGATATTGGAACGAGTATATGGGACGGCATGCTGACACACTGAGAAGAATGCAGGAACGGGTTAGTGAACTCATTGAACGCTTTGGGCACTATGTAGATGAATTTGACCGAGCGAATCTCTTTAGCGGCCCCAGCCTACATTTCCACTTCAAGACCCTCGACCTTCTTCACCGGCATGCTTCACCAGCCCAAGCCGTTAAAGATGACGAGTTCTTAGAGAGCATGTACGCTACTCTCACTTCGTGGGGAATGCATCGCATGGGTCCCGGCAACACCAAGCTGGTTGAATTTACGAGCTTGCGGAGCAGTTTCAGCCAGCAGGCGCACCAAATAGGACAGCTAGAGTCGTTGCACATCTATGATATAGAAGCACGGAATGCAGGGGAGGTAACTCAGCTTCTGTGGGACATCATCTCGCAATTGCGGGTCGGAATCGGTGACACCAAGATAGTCGCAGGGTCGAAAGCCCTACATCACGTTCTACCTAATCTTGTTCCACCAATAGACCGCCAGTACACACTCCGCTTCTTCTACAACCACACGACGCTTAATCAAGGTGATAAGAGGGCATTCTGCGAGATTTATCCCCAGTTCCATCGGATTGCCACGACCTGTCGGAGCGTGATCGAGCCGCGCCTTGGGAGCGGACTAAACACGAGCCCGACAAAGGTGGTGGACAACGCAATTATCGGCTACTGTCTGAAGCATTTGAAGGTGTAGGCTCATGATTCCACTATCCGAGCTCGAGAAGTCCGTACGTGAGGGGCTCGCCTACCTGAAGGCGCAGGAGGACGTGGAGGAGGGGGAGGTCTACGTCGCCGCCAACGGGGTGCTGCTGGCGCGGCTGAACTACACCTCGCATATCCCCTGCAACGGCGTCGAGGAGCCGAAGTCGGTGGAGAACTACGGCGTCGGCGTGCAGGCGGTGTTCAAGGCTGACGGCGAGAAGCTGCGGCGCATCGGCTTCGGCTCGGAGACTTCCGATATTAGCGTCGAGGGTGTGAAGTCGGCGCTGGAGAAGGCGCGCCGGGGCGCCGTGGCCGACCCCGAGTTTTACACGCTGGCGCGGCCCACGGCGGAGCAGCGGAAGCTGAAAAGCTACCACGACCCGAGGGTGCTGGATATCCGGGACGCCGACCTGGTGGACGCCGGCTGGCGGGTGGTGAACGGGGCGCTGCGGGTGTTCCAGACGTCGGAGCCGCTGGGGAACCTGGTGGAGAGGCCGGAGAAGCTGGGCGAGCTAGGCCTCATCGTGAGCGGCGACGTTACGATTCTCCAAGAGCGGATGGCCGTCGCCTCCTACGCGATGCCGGAGGTGCAGACGGACGAGTCGGCGGCAATCATGTCGTTCATCACCTCGATGGTGGAGCGTGAGGGCTCCAAGGGGAGCGGCTATGAGGCGACGACGCGGCTGGACGGGTTCACGGATGAGGCGGGGCGGGAGGCGGCGTTGGCCGCTATCGCCACTATCGGCGGGGTGAGGCTGCCCAGCGGCGACTATCGCGTGGTGTTCGGTCGCCAGGCGACGATGGAGATCATGCACTACATCGTGCTGCCGGGTCTGAGCACGGGGATGTTCTACGCGGTGGGGTCGCCGTTCATGGGCCAGATGGGCCAGCAGGTGGCTTCGGCCAAATTCAACATCCACGACGACGGCGGCGCGCCGGGGCTGGTGGGGAGCAAGGGGATAACCTGCGAGGGGCTGCCCACGGGCCGCACGGACCTGATCAAGGACGGCAAGCTGGTGGGGCTGCTCTCCAACCACTATGAGACGCAGCGGCTGCTGAGCGATCCGAAGGGGAAGGAGAAGCTGGGGGTGGACCCCAAGGCGAACGCCTCGGCGTTCGTGCCCAGGAGCGGGTTCCGGTTCGCCCGCGGGGGCGGCCGCCATTTCGACGCCCAGCCGGGCATCCACCCGACGAACATCCTCCTCCCCGGCGAGGTCGAGTCCACGGAGTCGATGTGTCGCCTGGTGGGCGATGGGATCTACATCGGGCGTATCTGGTACACGTACCCGGTGAACGGCTTGCGGGCGGGCGACTTCACGGGCACGGTGGTCGGCGACTCCTACATCATCCGCGATGGCAAGCTGGCCGAGCCGCTCAAGCCGAACACGCTGCGCATCAACGAGAACATCCGCAACGTGCTCAACGGCGTCATCGGCGTATCCAAGGAGGGGAAGCCGACGCTGGTGTGGGCGGCGGACGAGATCGTGTACGCGCCGGAGATGGCGGTGGAGAAGGTGCGGCTGGACTCCATCGGCGAGTACATGGAGACGCTGTAGAGGGCTTCAGGCGGCGGCCGGCTTCTTCTCGCGCAGGTAGCGGTCGATAGCGGCGGCGGTGCGCTTGGCGTCGGCCAGGGCGGTGACGACGAGGTCAGCGCCGCGGACGCTGTCGCCGGCGGCGAAGACGCCCGGGCGGCTGGTCTGGCCGCTCTCCTCGGCGGCTATCGTCCCCCTGTCGGTCGCTTCCAGGTCGGGGGCCGTCTGGAACAGGAGCTTCTCCACCCTGTAGCCGATGGCGGTGACGACGGTGTCGGCCTCCAGTTCGAAATCGGAGGCGATGACCGGGATCGGCTTGGGGCGGCCTGATTCGTCGGGCTCCCCAAGCTCCACGCGCTGGAACCGGACGGTCTTGATATGGCCGCTGTCGTCGCCGACGAAGCGGATGGGGACGGTCAGGTAGTGGAAGAGGACGCCTTCCTCCTGGGCGGGGCGGCGCTGTTGCTCGGTGCCTGCGCCCCGCCGGACCTGGGCGGCGATTCGTCGGAGGA
>CAJXNA010000257.1 GCA_913056415.1 uncultured Chloroflexota bacterium
CAACAACTTCGCGAGGCGTTTCCAGATGATTCAGCGCCGCGCTACTTGATATTCGGTAGAGTAGAGCGCTGGCGCGGTGGCCGTAGATCGCGGGGAGTCGCTGTTGCCGACGGCTTTCGCCTCCATGTCGGTGCCTCATTCCGCCTCCTGGCTCCGTTTCCAGACACCCTCTCATCGAACCGTGCGTGCGGATCTCCCGCACACGGCTCTCACCTGGGACCTCACGCCTTCGCGCTCGACCGGTCGCGTTTCACAAGCTGCGGTAGATACAGGCCCATCTCTCGAAGAGCCGGCATCGGATAGTGGCGCGCTGCCGACCCCAGCCGCTTGTGTTTCTTCATCAACCACCGGCGGAACCGCCAGACTAGGTGTCGCGAGACCTTACGGTACGCCGGATGGGCCGCACCTTGGTCGAAGTAGTTACACCACCCGCGAACCACTCTGTTGATCACCTCGACTCGGATCTGGACGCTAACCGGCGACCATGTCTGCGACGTCTCGTCGCGTATCCGCCTCAAGATACGACTCGTCGCATCTTGCGACGGTCGCATCCCGAGGTACGGCTGAGCATCTCGTCGATACAGTCGGCCGAACGTGTAGCCCAGGAAGTCGAACGACTCCTTGCTCGAGACGCTCATGATCGCCACCTTCGACTTCTGCTCGTTCACCGTCAGCCCGAGGCGCCCCATTATCTCCCGCATCCGCTGCATGGCTTCCGCTCCCGCACCAGGGCGGCAACAGATCACCAGGTCATCGGCGTAGTTGATAATATGGGCATTGAGCCGCTCCTCGTATCCGAATTGGCGCCATGCCAGAACGAAACGACGGAAGTAGAGGTTTGCGAGCAGCGGTGAAATCACACCGCCTTGAGGAGTACCTCGACTCGTATTTCTACTCTCCGTCGTTCGCAAGATGTGCCTACCTTTTCGTTCAAGGACCGGTGCGATGAGCCACTGCTTGATCACCTCGAGCACACGCCGGTCACTAACCCGGCGCGCAACGCACTTCATCAGTTGCCCGTGAGGGATCGTGTTGAAGTAGTTGCTGAGATCCGCATCGACGACATCGGTGCGGCCTTGCTTGTTGAGGTGAAAACGCACTTGCCGGGCTGCCCGCCTCGCATCCCGTCCCTTCCGGAATCCGAACTGCTCGTTCGGAAGGTCCGGATCAAAGATGGGGTCGAGAACGGCCAGCACCGACGCTTGCACCACTCGGTCCCGGATTGTTGGAATCCCGAGCGGGCGCTGACCACCGCTTCTCTTCGGTATCCACACTCGCAACAGGGGCTGCGGCGCGTACGCTTTGCTCCTCAACTCCTCTTGCAGGTTTCCAAGCCACTCCTCCAGCCCGCCAGCTTCAATCTGTTCGAACGTCAGGCCGTCCACGCCTGGAGCACCACGCTTAGCGCGGCACGCACGATAGGCGTAGCGAAGCACGTCGGTCCGGCAGACCTTGTCCCACAGGCTGTAGAATCGATAGCTTGGTTCGGTCTTAGCTTTCACGTGTAGAGATTGCTGCAGCTTCTGAACCGTCTTTCTCGGAGTGGGTAGACTCATCGGTCAATCTCCTGGCTCTCGCCGCTTTGCTCTCTTGTCCAAGGACAGGGCCCCTTCCCTCCTCCAGCGTTACCCGGTCTCAACGGTACTACGGGCCCATCCGCCATCTGGTCGGGCCAAGCCGCTCCCTCACGGGTGGCTTGTTGAGTCGTACAGCGCTCTGTTCCGCTCACCTAACCAGACTTCCCTTGTTGCGCATCGTCCCTTTCCTCCGTGCGTGCTGCCGTCACTACCCCGGTGGGCCTGCGGGACGCTCGCGTCGCTCGCTTCTCCCGCAGCACCGGCCTTCCCCATCATTGTGGTGGGTCGGCACCCACGTCCGATCTTTCGGGGCCTGCTCAACGTTCGCTGCACGCTGCGGCCCGCACGGATTGCTGACCCTCTTCAGGGCCTTTTCTCGAAGTGCTTCAGCCCACTTGTCACCTCCTGGACCGCTCCGAGTGCTTCCGGCTGGAGCGACAGTTCGCCGGGCGGGATTCTTACCCGCTGAGACAGTGCGCCTTCGCAAGGCACACACAACGATGGCATCTTCGGTCAGTTCGGGCGGCGCAAGGACGGCTTCCGCTGTCATCTCGACCGCTGGCTATCGACGATGATGGACATTGAGGGGCTTCCTACGCCATATCACGCCCCGAATGCGAATCCGAACGTCGAAAGATTCCATCGTACGCTACGCGAAGACGCGCTCAACCACTTCATCTTCCTGGGCGCCAGCCACGTTCGGCGCGTGGCGCGAGAGTTCATCGAATACTACAACCGCGCGCGCCCCTCGCAGGCTACACATGCCATCCCCGATCCCTATCCTGAGCTGGTCAACGAGCCACACTCCGGTGGCAAGCTGATTGCCCTGCCGGTGCTTGGTGGCGTGCAGCACGACTATCGACTGGCCGCCTGAAGCGAAACCGTTAGTTCCATCTCGAACGAGCGTCACGCTGCGAATGGTCGCGGATCAGCCGCGGTCTATTCCGCGACCGCCGGACAGTTCGTCGACGATGAGGTGCTACGTCAGTCCTCGCGACCATCACGGTCAAGCCTCGGCCTGGCAGCGAGGGCCTTGTCCTCGATATGTCTCCGGGCGGCGTAGATCTACTTTCCGCGGAGTACGGGTACAATCTGACGGCGAACGCCCGCTGCCTTGGCGGTGTGCGTGGCGATCGTGTCCATCAACGGCGGTGACCCGAAAATGACCGGTCCAACACGGTTGTCGTACGGGTATCGGGCCAGGGGTTGGGGACGCTAGGGTTCTTGCGTGCCCACGACGATGTCACCGATTTGGGTGACCCAGCCGTAGAGGATGCCGTAGCCGTTGGAGGAGATCACGATTTCTCCGTCCTTGCTTATGGCAATGATTGCACCCTCAGCCCCGTCTTGTTTTCCGATGAGTTCCTTGACCACGTAGTCGGCTGCGCGCTTCAGGGGCGTGCCTAGGTATTCGGCACGCATAGCAATGTC
>CAJXNA010000258.1 GCA_913056415.1 uncultured Chloroflexota bacterium
CTCCTTGATCTCGTCGAGCTTGCCCCGGCCCATGTGGTAGTTCGGGTCGGGACTGCGGCGGTGCTGCAGGAGCCCGCCCACGACCATGAACCCCAACGTTTCCGACAGCGCCGCCAGCTCCCGCAGGGGGACCTCGCGCACCTGGCAGGGCGGCAGGCTATCCAGAAAAGCGGCGCCGTACGCCTTGCTAACGATCCGCCGGTCCAGCACCGCCACCACACCGCGGTCGCTCTTGCTCCGTATCAGCCGCCCAAACCCCTGCTTGAAGCGGAGCGCCGCCTGAGGCACCGCGTACTGGCTGAACGGGTCATCGTACTCGGCGGAGCGGGCGGCGAACACCGGCTCCGTGGGCACGTTGAACGGCAGCCGTGTGATGACCAGCAGCGACAGCGCCTCGCCGGCGATGTCCACCCCCTCCCAGAAGCTGGCCGTCCCCAGAACGACCGCCCTGGGGTTGGACTTGAGCGCCCTAACGAGCTGCCGAGGCGAGCCGTCGATCCCCTGCGCCAGGACGTCTATGCCGGCCGCCTGAAGCTGATCTCTCGTCAGCGCGTGGGCGGCCCGCAGTGCCGAGTGCGACGTGAACAGCACCAGCCCGCGACCGCCCGCCGCCCGCGCCAGATCGATCAGGGCACGCGCTATGGCATCCGTATAGTCCGGCTGGCTGGGCTCCGGCATATCGCTGGGGACCAGCAGCAACGCCGCCTTCCGGTAGTCGAACGGGGAGTCCAGCAGCAGCTCGTGGGCGTCCTCCATGCCCAGCCGCTCCCGCACGTAGTCGAAGCTCCCCTGAACGGCGAGCGTGGCGCCGGTGAGGATCACGGAGCGCTGACCCTCGTATAGCCGCTGACGCAGCACCTCGTCCACCCGTAGGGGCGCCGAGGCGACCAGCGGTGAGCCGTCGCGCCGGTCGAGCTCCAGCCAGACCACCCTCTGCGGGTCCTCAGTCTCGATAGCAGCGGCCAGGCCGTCACTGATCTCCTTCGCATCCTGCACCAGCGCCCCCACCTCGGCCACAACAAGTTCCAGGCCCAACTCGGAGCTGTCCGTCAGCGCCCCCACGAACTCCTCCAGCAGCGAGGTGAGGCTGCTCAGGGCCAAGCGCAGGTTCTCCCAGGCGACTTCCACCTGCGACCAGTCCGGCTGCACGCGCATGGCACGGTTGATGAGGAGAGGCTGGTGCCCGCCGCCGGCGTCCGCGGCGGCGTGTTGCTTGAGGAACCCGCCCAGCTGGACCGACGTCTCCGCCGCCCGTGGACGGGCGCCCGCGGCCGCTTGAGCGATCGCCTCAGCGATACCGACCAGCCGGCCGCCGGGGCCGAGGGCGGCAACGCTGCCCCGCAGGGCGGCGCGAACGTCCCCACGAAGCGCCTCGCTGCGCTCCAGCAGACTCGTTATCTCCCGCTCGCCGACGCTAAAGCCGAACTGACGCGTGGCCTCGGCCTCCAGATGGTGCGCCTCGTCGATGATGACGTTGTCGTAGGGCGGCAGCACGCGGCCACCGTAGGCGATATCCGAGAGGAGGAGAGCGTGGTTCACCACCACCAGATGTGCTGCCTCGGCCTGCTTGCGCGCCCTCTGCAGAAAGCACGTCCCCTCTACCACAAACGGACTGTTATCGGCGCTGCACTCCGCACCCTCGGCGCAGAGACGGCGCCAGATCGGCTCCTCGCCCTGAGAGAGCCGCAGCTCGGAGCGGTCGCCCGTCTCGGTCTGGGTGAGCCAGATGAGAATGCGCGAGGCGATGCGCGCCTCGTCGTCGCTGAGATCGGCGCCGGTGCGAAGCGCCTCGAAGCGGCGCAGACAGAGATAGTTGCGCCGACCCTTCAGCACGCAGGCGCGAAAGTCGCCGCCGTTGGGCGGCAGCAGCGCCTCCAGGATCGGGATGTCCTTGCCTATTAGCTGTTCCTGAAGGTTAATCGTAGCCGTGGAGACGACAACGCGGCTCTCGTTAGCCAGGGCGTGGGCGGCCGCCGGGATCAGATAGGCCAGCGACTTGCCGGTGCCGGTGCCCGCCTCCAGCAGCAGCCGGTTCTCCTCGTTCAGCGCCTGCGCCACGACGCGCAACGCCGCCTGCTGCTGCGGCCGCTCCACAAACTGCGGCAGCACCTCCGGGCGACTGCTGGCCGAGGCGAGCACGGCCAGCGCCTCCTCCGGGTCGATGGGGCGCCGGCGCTCCCTCGGTTGCAACGGCTCCGCGATCTCCGGCCGGGAGAGCGCGAACGCCCGGCCCGCCCTGCCCTCGGCAGCGACTTCCTCCCACGCCTCGCGGAAGAAGTTACGCCAGGGCCAGGCCGTAGGGGCCAGCCAGGCGGCAGCCTGCGAGAGAACGTCAGCCGGCAGGGCGGCGGCGCGATCGGCCAGCGCCAGGAAAATGCCACGCGCCGTTTCGGCGTCGGGCAGGGCGCGATGATGCACCGGCATCTCGATCTCAAAGTGGCCAGCGAGGGCGGCGAGGCCGTATTCAGGCAAGCCGGGCAGGAGCAACGTCGCTAGGTCGTGGGTGTCGTAGATCTCCTCGCCGCGGCGTATGCCCTTGGCGTCCAGCACGGGCGCGTCGAAGCCGATTACGTTGCTGCCGACGAGGACGCAACCATCGATGAACCGCTCCAGGTCAGCCGCCACCGCCTCCAGGGGAGGCGCGTCCTGGACATCATCCTCGCGGATGCCGGTAAGAATCTGTATGCGCTCCGGGATCGGCCGGTGAGGGTTGACGAAGGTGGAGAAGCGGTCCAGAACCGCGTCGCGGCTGAACTTCACGGCGCCGATCTCGATGATGGCGTCAGACTGAATATCGAGACCAGTGGTCTCCAGATCCAGGGAAACGTAGGTACGGCTCAAACTGCCGCTCATTGTAGCACCGGCGGCACGGACGGTCTAGAACAAATGCTCGCAGAGGCGCCGAAGACTCCTACTTCGCCGGTAGCGGCTGCTCCACGTAGGGGCGGAACTCCCCCACGTTCAGCCCCTCGTACGCCTGGTAGCGGC
>CAJXNA010000259.1 GCA_913056415.1 uncultured Chloroflexota bacterium
GCATCGCAGGACGCATGTTTGCGGGGCGCCGCGGAGTATGAGCAGGGCACTAGAAGAAGGAGGACCACCATGGCTGATCACTTGACGTTCTTTCGGATGAAGGCGCAGGCGGGGAAGCGGCAGGCGGTGATCGATCAGTTCGCGAAGTGGGAGCGGGAGCACAAGGGGGCGGCGAAGGGCTTCCTGCGATCGATCGTTGTCGCGAGCAACGAAGACCCGGATGAACTGATGGCGGGAGTGCGGTTCGACAGCACGGAGAGCTACAACGCCAATTCGGACCGGGCGGAGCAGGGCGCCTGGTTCGGCGAACTGCGGGCGCTGCTGGCGGCGGACCCGGAGTGGTTCAACGGGACGTGGCGCGGGAGGCGATGGCCTAGCCGCGGGTCAGGCGGCGGCGGAGGAGTAGGGTGGAAGCGGCGGCGAGGGCGGCGGCATGAATGTCGGGGCACAAACGCGACTTCGTCATCTCTCGAATTTCTCCAAACGCTCCTTTTGAGTCTGGACACACTGTCGACGCGTCGTCAGTGAGCCAGGCTCAACGATTGTAAAGTTGTATCCGCGTTGCCAGAAGTGGTGTGAGTGGCTGTCCAGCTTCAACTCGGGGATGGCCAGATGCAGTTTACGGGAAGAGATGCCTTTTATGAGGTTCATGACCTTCGACAGCGTTTGGTGTGGGTGCAGCCGGAGTAAGAGATGGACGTGATCTATCGCAGTCTCGCACTCTATGAGGGAGATACCCTTCTCACTGGCCACTTCGCGGATGAGGTCTTTAGCCGTTTGGTCGATGTCGCTCTGCAAGAGCCATTTTCGCCGTTTGGTGGCGAACCACACATGGTATGTGGTGGGCGTGTTTGTCATTGTGGCTCATGCCGCGGCCTTTAGGCCGCGGTCAGCAAACGCTGTCTACTCCCCGCCGGTCGCCGCGGCCGCCTCGACGGCCTTGCGGGCGGCTTCGCCGAGGTCGGCGGCGCGGACGACGGGGAGGCCGGAGTCGCGCAGGATGCGGTCGCCCTCCTCGAGGTTGGTGCCGGCGAGGCGGGCGACGACGGGGATGCCGATGTCCATCTCCTTGTGGGCGTCGACGATGCCCTGGGCGATGATGTCGACGCGGGCCATGCCGCCGAAGATGTTGATGAGGACGGCGCGCACGTTCGGGTCCTCGATGAGGATGCGGAAGGAGCTGACGACGCGGGAGACGTCGTTGACGGTGCCGATGTCGAGGAAGTTGGCGGGGTCGCCGCCGGCGAGCTTGATGGCGTCCATGGTGGCCATGGCGAGGCCGGCGCCGTTGACGACGCAGCCGATGTTGCCGCTGAGCTTGACGTAGTTGTTGATGCCAAGCTGCCCGGCCTGCACCTCCAGGGGGTCCTCCTCGTCGGTGTCGCGGAGGGCGGCGATCTCATCGTGGCGGTAGAGGGCGTTGTCGTCGAAGTTGAGCTTGGCGTCGGCGGCCAGGAGGCGGCCGTCTTTGGTGACGGCCAGAGGGTTGATCTCGGCCAGGGAGCAGTCGTTCTCGAGGAAGGCGCGGTAGAGGCCGGAGACGGTCTGGACGGCGGGCCGCATGAGGTCGCCGCCGAGGCCGAGGCCGAGGGCGAGGTCACGGCCCTGGTAGGGCTGAAGGCCGATGGAGGGGTCGACGGGCAGGCGGCGGATACGCTCCGGTGTCTTGGCGGCGACCTCCTCGATATCGACGCCGCCGGCGTCGGAGGCGATGACGAGGGGGAAGCCGATGGAGTTATCGATGACGATGCCGAGGTAGAGCTCTCGCTCCACCTGTAGCCGCTCCTCGACCAGCACGCGCTTGACGAGGCGTCCTTCGGGGCCGGTCTGGTGAGTGATGAGCTGCATACCGATGATGTCAGCGGCGGCCTTACGGGCTTCGTCCGGGGTATCGGCGAGCTTGATGCCGCCGCCCTTGCCGCGGCCGCCGGCGTGGATCTGGGCCTTGATGGCGACGGGGACGGCGAGGTCGGCGGCGATAGCCGCGGCCTCGTCCGGAGAGGCGGCGACACGGCCACGGGGGACGGGGACGCCGTAGCGGGCGAGGAGCTCCTTGGCCTGGTGTTCGTGGATCTTCACGGGTCGTCAGTGTAGCGGTGAGGCAACCGAGTGTCTAGGGGTGGACTAATGGTGCTGACAGGGCCTTGCTGGGGCGCCGTCGGGGATTAGCGGGAGCCCTGTTGATATTTGATATAGATGAGGTCAATGGCGGCAGGCGAAAATTCGAAGCAAATTCTTTAGATTACCCCCTTTTCAAGCTAGAGAAACAATAGTAGTATGCTATTGCGTCTATATAATTACTAGAATGGCAAAGCCATTATGACCGTCCCGATCACCCAGTGGTTCCTCTTTTCGAGTCACGACAGCGTGCTCTTCCGCATCGCCGCCAATCCGGGCTGCACTATCGAGGAGGTTGCGGAGGCTATGGCCCTGACCCGGCATGCTGTATCGCGCACGATGGCTGACCTGAGCCGGGCCGGTGTGCTTTTTGTCCGCGAGAATGGAAGTCAGGCCCGGTACACTGTGAATCTGGACTCCGCCTTCCTGCATCCGGCTGTCAAGGGTTACACGCTGGGAGACGTCTTGGGCAATTTGGTTGAGCAAGGCCGGCTCCTCATGGCCTCTGTGCCTTGATACTCATGGAGGAGGTGCGTATCACTTCGCCATTCAGGCGTTGCGGGGCGCCTTGGTCATCGGTGTGCGCACCTTCTCCGCCAGCTTAGTCATCTGGCATCGTCCCGAGCTCTAAGAAACGCGGTTCCGCATGCTTGATGGTTCCAGGGGAGCCGGGCGTCACGGCGATCCTCCCGCTGCCCGCCCGGTGGACAGCTCAGCCAAGTCTTGATAGCCTCTCTGCGGAGGGGTGCCGGAGTGGTTGAACGGGGCGGTCTTGAAAACCGCTGTGCCGCTTACGCGGTACCGTGGGTTCGAATCCCACCCCCACCGCCAGTATTGCGAGCGCCCGACCA
>CAJXNA010000260.1 GCA_913056415.1 uncultured Chloroflexota bacterium
CCCTCCTCCACCCACCCGATCTCGTGCACCGCCCCCTGCTGAATTAGCCGTCGTGCTTCGGAAGCGCTCGGAGCAGCGTGTCCTGCAGTGAGGATCCGCACCAAGGACTCAAGCCTCTGTGGTTCTCCATCGAAGTCAATTGGCACGTCAACCGTGCCCTCGGGCACCGGCACTATATCGAAGGCCAATTCTTGAGACGCGTCCTTTGATACCCGTATCCTGTATGTGACCTCAAATTCCTCCTCCGCGTCCACCGCGGCGGCGTCGCTGTGAAACTGGGCGACGATCTGGCGGGCGAGGCGCATCTTGTGATCCATGGGGTTGGCAGTGCGCTTCTCTATGGAGTTGCGGATGTCGGCTAGCTCCTTGTCGGGGACGTCGGTGAGGAGCTCGAAGTAGTCCGCGATCAGCGTGTCGGGGATGGCCATGAGCTTGCCGTACATATCGTGGGGCGGGTCATCGATGGCGATGAAGTTGCCCAGGGACTGGCTCATCTTCTGCGTGCCGTCCAGGCCCACGAGGAGGGGCACCAGGAACACGGCCTGGCCCTCGCCGGTGGGGCCGGCTTTCTGGCCGGCGGCCCGTTGCATCTCGCGGCCCAGCAGGTTGTTGAACTTCTGGTCGGTGCCGCCGAACTCCACGTCCGCTTCCACCGCCACGGAGTCGTAGGCCTGGAGGAGCGGGTAGAGGAGCTCGTGGAGGCCGATGGGCTTGCGCTCGGCGTAGCGCTGGGCGAAGTCGTCGCGCTGGAGCATCTGGGCGACGGTGTAGCGGGCGGAGAGGCGGACGACGTCGGTGAGGGTGAACGGGTCGAACCACTCGGACTGGCGGCGGATCTCGGTGCGGGGTTCGTCCAGGATCTTGTAGAACTGGCGCAGGATCGCCTCGGAGTTGGCCTGCACCTCCTCGGTGGTGAGCATGGGCCGCGTCTGAGAGGCGCCGGAGGGGTCGCCGATGCGGGCCGTCCAGTCGCCGATGATGATGACGACGGTATGGCCCAGGTCCTGGAGTTGACGGAGCTTGCGCAGGCCGACGGCCCAGCCGAGGGTGATGACCGGCACGGTGGGGTCGAACCCCATCTTGAGGCGCATGGGCTTGCCGGAGCGGAGGCCGTCCAGGAACTCCTGCTGAGGGACGATCTCGGCGACGGCGCGGGTGGTGATGCGGCGGAGCTCATCGTCAGTGGGCACGCGAGCCCTTCGACCAGGCTCAGGGCGGGCTTTTCTAGCCCTGGGCACGGAAGTACTCGCGGCTGTCAGCGATGTCGCGGTGCATCTGGGTCACGAGGTCGTCCACGGAGTCGAACCGCAGCTCGTCCCGCAGCCGGTGAAGGAGATCGATACGGATATCCTGGCCGTAGATGTCGTCGTCGAAGTCAAGTATGAACGCCTCCACGGTGGGCCGAGGCTCGGAGTCGAAGGTAGGACGGACGCCGATGTTGGTGCAGGAAAGGTATTCATTCTCGCGGATGAAGGCGCGGGTGACGTAGACACCGAAGGCGGGTAGGACACGGTCAAGACCGATGGCGATGTTGGCGGTGGGGAATCCCAGGCCGGCGCCGCGGTGAGCACCGGCCACGACGGGCCCGCTCAGGGTGAAGGTCCTGCCCAGCAGCCGCGCCACCTCCTCTACGTCGCCGGCGGCCAGGGCCTGACGTACGGCCGAGGAGCCAACCTTCTCGCCGTTTTGAGCGAGGAGCTCAGCCGTCTCCACACGGAAGCCCATATCGCCGCCGGCCTTACGCAGCACGCCGACGGTCCCCTCGCGGCGGCGGCCGAGGGCGAAGTCCGGGCCGACATAGAGGAGGCGCATGCTCAGCTCCTCGACGAGGAGGGAGGCGAAATCGCGGGCGGAGAGCTGCGCCAGCTCCGAGGTAAAGGGGATGATGCCCACGCTGTCCGCCCCCAGCCGGCGCAGGAGTTGCAGCCGCTCCTCCAAGCTTGTCAGGTAGGAGACGACGGTGCCCGGCCTGAGCACGGTCGAAGGGTTCGGATAGAGCACGACGACCACCGAGGCGAGTCCCTCCGCATGGGCGCGCTCGATGAGGTGGGTGACGAGGTGCTGATGGCCGCGGTGAACGCCGTCAAACTTGCCGATGGTGACGGCGGCGTCACGACCCGGCGCGATGCGGCTCAGCGACTCGCGGGCGAGGGTGACGCTCATGGCCGTGCCGCCTCAAGCAGGGCGAGGATGTTCTCCGGCGGCGTCTGGGGGTCGATGGAGCACTCGGGGGCGAGGAGGAAACGCTGCCCGCCGGTGTCGTCGAGCGCCTGCCGGGCCTCGGCGGCGACGTCGGCGGGGGAGCCCTTCCGGATCGTCTGCCCGTGGTCGACGCCGCCCACCAGCGCCATGTCGGTCATAGGGACGATATCGGAGAGGGATGGGTTCGTGGGGGAGCGCGAGCCCCACTGGAAGGCGTGTACGGGGTAGTCCAGGAGGCGAGTCAGGTGGTTGTTGTCGCGGCAGACGTGGAAGAGGTTGAAGGGCGCGTTTCGCACCGCCGCCAGCACCCGCAGGTCGAAGGGGCGAGCGAAGCGTTCATAGTCCTGCGGGGAGATGTTGTCACCGCTTCCCCACTCGACGGTGGCGAAGAAGATGCCGGAGGCGCCGCGCTCCAGGCAGGCAGCGGAGTAGGCGGCCAGCGTTTCGGTGACGGGCGCGAGGGCGGCGAGCAGGTCGTCCGGGGCCTCACGCATCAGCTTCTGGACGTACTTGGTGGAGCCGGTGAGGCGGCTCATCGCCGCCAGGGGCGAGAAGACGGTCTGGATGAAGGGCGCCTCTCCGTTCAGCTCCCTGGCGATGATGGCGAGGGCGTCTAGCTGCTCCCCGTAAGCGCCCCGAGTGACGTCCAGCGACCGGATGCGGCGCAGGTCCTGGTGAGAGGTGACGCCGGGCTCGATGAGCTTAGGCTGCTGGTAGGGCTGGTCTGACTGTACGTAGCGGGCG
>CAJXNA010000261.1 GCA_913056415.1 uncultured Chloroflexota bacterium
AGGAGGCGGAGCGCGGTCACAGGGAGCGCGAGGAGCGACAGGCGGCCGGAACGCCTGCGCACGTCTCGCCGCTCAGCTTCTGGCGCCGCGGCCGGTCCCGCACTTATCGTGAGCAGCCGATGCCCAAGCAGACCCTGGGGCGGACGTTGCGCCGCGTCCGGGGTCTACAATTTCCGCCCTGGGCGCCGGTGATGCTCATCATCTTTGTGGTGTTCGGCATCCTGGCGTTTCTGCTTGTCGGCCCATTGAGTTCTGCCGCTGCGCCGCGCATCGGCCAGGACCACTGGCACGCCACCTACCAGACGTTCATCTGTGGCCAGCGCCAGTCCAACTTCCCGTTTTGGCAGGCCGGCGTCCACACCCACGACGATGGCGTCATCCACATTCACCCAAACCTTCCGCAGGAGCAGGGCGCAGGCGCTCGGTTGGCAAAGTGGTTCGAGTACGGCGGCGGCAAGCTTACTCAGACCGAGCTGAAGAAGCCCGGCAGCCGCGAAGAGTTCAAGAACGGCGACCTGTGCGAAGATGGCCGCGAAGGCTTCGTCCAGGTGTTCGTCAACGGTGAGAAGCAGGACGACTGGCGCCGATACATCCCCCAGGACGGCGATCAGGTCCGCATCGAGTTCGGCCCGGAGCGATCCGCCCCAATGGAGCTGGATGACCGCACCGTGATCGAGGAGACTGAGGCGGCGCGTACGGTGGAGCTGGAGGTAACGGGCGCCGAGGGCGATGACGCCTTTGTTCCCGATTCCATACAGCTTGAGCCCGGCGAGACCGTCAAGCTGAACGTGAAGAACTCTAGCTCCCTATCTCGTATTGTCCGCGTGAGCGGGCCGGACGGCGAGTACGGCACGAGCGACGATTTCGTGAGTGAGCCGGAGGTTATCGAGCCCGGGCAGGAAGGATTCGTCATCGTTCGTTTCGACGAGGAAGGCGAGTTCGCGTTCCAGGATCCGTCGGACCCCAGCGCTGCAGGCACGATAGTGGTGACGGAGGAGCCGGCGGAGGAGACTCCGGAGCCGGGTGACGCGGAGCCGGTCGATGTCACGTTCGACGTGTCGATGGGCGATAACTTTTTCGAGCCCAGCGAGCTGGAGTTAGAGGCGGGCCAGACGTTTCGTATCAACCTGACGAACGACGGTGAGCTGATCCACAACCTGCGCATATCCGGGCTTGACGGAACCTTCGATACCCGGGATGACCTGGTGTCTACACCGAAGTTCCAGACGGGCGGTGAGACCGGAGAGCTGGTGGGCCAGATCGATGAGCCGGGCGTTTACGACTTCCGTGATGACTCCCACCAGACGGAGGCGGTGGGGAAGCTTACCGTCAAGTAGGGGGTAGTAGGCGTCCCTCGATCGTAGCGGGTGCTTGGCAGGATGCTCAATCGCGTCGCTCGTTGGCTGCTGACTCGGCTGCTGTTCGTCCTTCTCGTTGCGCTGGCGATGGTCGTGTTCGTGCGTCAGTTCACGGACGGCACCAGCGATAGCGGCGTATCGGAGGCGCCTACGGCAGAGGTTTCGGGCCCAACCATCGGCCGGGACCACTGGCACGCCGCCTATCAGGTCTACGTCTGCGGCCAGCGCCAGCCGGACTTCGCCATCTGGCAAGGCGGCATACACACTCACGACGACGGCATCATCCACATCCATCCGGTCCTGCCCTCAGAGGAGGGCGAGGGCGCCCGCCTGACAAGGTGGTTCCAGTACGGCGGCGGTAAGCTCACGCAGACGCAGATGCGCATGCCCGGTAGCCGCGAGACGTTCCGAACCGGCGATGAGTGCCCTGACGGCACTGAGGCCGTGCTACAGGTGTTCGTGAACGGGGAGCGGTTGGAGGACTGGAGCGAATATATCCCCCGGGACGGAGACCGCGTCCAGATCGAATTCGGGGAAAAGGCGGCCGATTAGAAGTCGGTTCAGGAGCGCTGGTAGAGATGATTATTGTAACTGAGGGGGTTGCGCGACCGTCATCTTGACAGACCCCTTGCGGGCTTTATACTGATGGCACCTTCGAGGGCCCGCGGCGAGATGTGGTAGTGGAGGGGGTAGAGGAGAAGATATGCCGGTAGTGACCATGTCCGGGACGATAGCCAGCGGCGCCCGCGAGATCGGGCGGGCCGCAGCCTCTCTCCTGGGGACAGACTACGTTGACCAGCAACTGCTGGTGGATGCGGCCAGGCGTCTGGGCGTTCCCCTGGACGTCATGGCCGAACACGACGAGCGCTGCTCCAGCTTTGGCGAGCGACTGTCGAGCATTATGCGCGGCTTCCTGGAGCGGTCCGCCGCTGGAGGTGATCCGTTAACCGGGGCAGGCGGGCTGGAAGTCCTGCTGGGCCGCACGTACGCGGACATGGCTCGGGAGCGCGAAGAGCCGGAGATCAGCGACTCCCTGTACATGAAGACGATGACGGCGATCATCCGCGAGTTGGGGGACCGTGGAGATATCGTGGTGCTGGGGCGAGGGAGCCAGATGATCCTGCGTGACTTGCCAGGGGCGCTTCACGTCCTGACTCTCGCTCCCCAGGAGCTGCGCATCGAGCGTCTCGCCGCCCGCGAGGGGATGTCGGTGGAGGCGGCGACGCAGCGAGTCCACGACAGCGACAAGGCCCGAGGCGCTTTCCACCGCAAGTTCTGGAAGGTGGATGTGAGCGACCCATCCCTGTACGACATTACGCTGGAGACCTCGCGGCTGTCGTACGAGGTAGGGGCGGAGTTAGTGGCGGGGGCGGTGCGGTCTAATGTGGGTCCAGGATAGGCGGAGGCTCGCTCAGGCGGGCCAGCACTGCCCGCAGGTGCTCCTCGGCGCGGTCCAGGCGGGCCTGCATACCCCAGGGATTTCCCGGCGCTAAGGGCAGGCCCCAGCCGCGGGCTTCAGCCCCTTCGCCGACTACCTCAAGGAAGCCCTTGGCCTGCGGCGACTCCGCGCCAAACAG
>CAJXNA010000262.1 GCA_913056415.1 uncultured Chloroflexota bacterium
CCGCACCTGGCGCCTGCTAGAGGGCGTGCACAACCTCACCGACCTCGGCGAACACCTTGGCGCCGGCCTCTATACCCGCGAAGTGGATTATCTGCGCCGCGAAGAATGGGCGCGCGGCAGCGCCGACATCCTTTGGCGGCGCAGCAAGCTGGGGCTGCACTTCACGCCGGCTGAGCGCGAGGTGGTGGCGGGCTGGTTCGCTCGCGAGGTCGGCACGGCGGGCTGAAGCCGCTCGTACGCGACGTGAACGTGAGGGTGGCTGCATGTCTGGCGAAGTGTGACGGCTGGCTGCGCCCCAGGCGCGAGGGATGATGCAGCCCATGTTGCTGGGTTTGCTGTTCGCCCTCGGGGCGGGACTGATGTGGGGGCTGGTGTTCGTGGCGCCCGTGATGCTGCCGGGCTATGCGCCGGCCTTGCTGACCGTGGGGCGCTACCTCGCCTTCGGCCTCATCGCCTTCGGCGTCTTCTCCATCCTAACCGGAAACTTCATCGGTGGCACCTGGTTCATCGTCATCGGCTGGTTCCTGCGCAACGTCTCGGAAGCCTCCTATCAGCAACAGCTCTTTCGCAACACCCTGGAGGGAACAAAAGTTGGCCAACTGATCAACCGCAGTTTCAGCGCGGCGTCGCCGGACATGAACCTTTACACCCTGGTACAGGAGTACATGCTAGCCCGCAGCCAGCGCTCCGTGCCCATAGTGGTCGGCATGGAGTTGCTGGGCCTGGTGACCATGCGAGACTTGAAGAGGGTGCCAAGAGATGAATGGGAGACTACTAGCGTCTTCAGGGCGATGACGCCGCGTGAAAAGCTACATCAGGTGGATGCCCGCGAGGAGATCACCCTGGCCCTGGAGATAATGGCCAAGGAGAACGTCAACCAACTCCCGGTCATAGAGTTCGGCCGCTTCGTGGGGTTCATCACTAGAGCCGATGTGATGCGGCTGATGCAGGTTCGCAGCGAGTTGGGTGGGGTAGGAACCGCAGGTAACCCCTGGTAGCGGCGGCCACTTCTTGGAGGATACTGAGCTCGTGGACGCTACCAGCCGAAGCGGTTGGATGCTAGAATGGGCGTCGTGATCGACGGTCGGCCATCCCCATGAGGTAACAAGATGACCGAAGCGACGCTGCTATTCGGCGAGGGCACCGTCAACGTCACCCTTCCCGGCCGCACACGCCTTGTCGGTGGTGGTGACGGTGTCTCCCGCGGCCCACGTCTGGAGCCTGTCGCCGACCAGGAGGCTGCCGTCCGCGATGCTTTGGCCCAACCGCTGGGCTTACCCCCCATCCGCGAGCTGGTACGTCCCGGCGCCAGCGTCCTCATAGCCTTCGACGACCCCACCGTGCCCTCCTTCGGGCCCGTGCGCCGCCTGGCGATCGAGGCGATACTCGGAGAGCTGGCCAGCGCCGGTGTGCCCGAGGAGAACGTGAACCTGGTCTGCGCCAACGCCCTCCACCGCAAGTGGACCGAGACGGAGCTCGCCTCCATCCTGGGGGAAGACCTCGTCCGGCGCTTCCACTCCCGTCTCACCTGCCACGACGCCGAG
Source organism: uncultured Chloroflexota bacterium (assembly GCA_913056415.1). Taxonomy (GTDB): domain Bacteria; phylum Chloroflexota; class Dehalococcoidia; order SM23-28-2; family RBG-16-64-32; genus JADFNQ01. The sequence continues at coordinate 1,545 of CAJXNA010000262.1, forward strand.
GACGCCGATAACCTTACGTACCTGGGCACCACACCTAGCGGCTACGACGTAGAACTCCACCGCCTGGCGGTCGAATCCGACCTGGCTATTTATGTCAACGCCTCCTGTATGTTGGGGTTTAGCGGCGGTTGGAAGTCCGTCTGTGTTGGGCTCTCTACCTGGCGCTCCATCCGCTGGACGCATACGCCGGATGGAATGTCCATGTCCGTACGCGAGAACCGCATGCACAAGGTGCTGGATGAGATGGGGCGTCTGGTGGAATCGCGACTGGGACATCCAGTGTTCAAGGTGGAGACGATACTGGCCAACCCGACGACGATCGGTCGTATCTGGGCGGGCAGCGTGGCGGAGACCCGGGCCGCCGTCCTGCAAGTGCAGACGTCGATGCACAAGCCGAGGCGCAGCGAGGCTCAGCCAGCGGACGTCGTCGTCTACGGCTTGCCCGCCTGGAGCCCCTACGCCACTTTCGCCCGCATGAACCCGCTGCTGACGCTGGTCTCGTCCGGACTAGGATACCTGGGCGGATACATCGAGGCGCTGGGGAAGCAGGGCTGCTCCGTCATCATGGCCACCCCCTGTCCCGACGATTGGGACTTGGAGCACCATCCCGCCCACGCCGAGGTCTGGGAGCGCGTACTGCCCCAGACGAAAGACCCCTACGAGATCAGCGACCGCTTCGGCGAGGAGTACGCTACTCATGCCGGCTTCATCGAGCGCTACCGCTTTGGCGTCGCCTACCACCCCGTGCACGCTATCCTGGCCACTCATCCGCTGAAGCGCCTGAAGCACGCCGGGCGCATCTTCGTAGCCGGCGCCGAAGACCCCGCCGTTCCGCGACACGTTGGCTTCACCCCCACCGCCACCGTTGAGGAGGCGATAGCGGAGGCGGAACGCATTCACGGGCGCGACTGCTCTATCGCCTGCATTCAGCAGTTTCCAGGCTGGTAGCCTGTAGCGAAGCGGGAAAACCATCGCCTGAGAGCGAGCGTATACCCCCGTAGGGTATAGTCGAGTGTGGACCCCGACTGCCACCCGCTCCGGGAGGAGACAATGAGCGATAAGATCACGGTTTACGGAGCGCCATGGTGTCCCGATTGTCGGCGCGCCAAGCAGTTCCTGGGAGAGATGCGCGTCCCCTACCAGTGGATCGACATCGATGGAGACGCAGCCGCAGCCGACATCGTCCGAGAGAAGAATGACGGCAAGCAGATAATCCCCACTATCGTCTTCTCCGATGGCTCCTTCCTCATCGAGCCCAGCAACAGCGAGATCGCCCAGAAGCTGGGGCTTGCCCTCAAGGCCGAGCGCTCATTCTACGACCTGATCGTCATAGGCGGTGGCCCGGCCGGCCTCACAGTCGCTATCTACGCCGCCC
>CAJXNA010000263.1 GCA_913056415.1 uncultured Chloroflexota bacterium
CTTCGGCTGGGACTTCAGCCTTCGCCTCAGCCTTCGTCTCTTCGGCTGGGGCTTCAGCCTTCGCTGGCGTCTCTTCCTTGGCGGCGGCGGCCGGGGCCTCCTCCGCTGCTGCCTTCTTCGGCTTGACGGGCGTCTTGCGGTCCCACACCACCGGCGCCCGGCCGGCGCGCTCCATCACGCCGATGCGGGTGAGCAGCTTGGCGACTGTGTCTGAGGGCTGGGCGCCGCGGCTGAGCCACTCTACCGCCTCGTCTTCCTTCACCACCAATGTGGTTGGGTCCGTGCGCGGGTTGTAGTGGCCGATGATCTTGATGAAGGCGCCATCGCGCGGCGCCCGCGAGTCAGCGACGACAAGACGATAGGACGGTTGCTTCTTCTTACCTACTCTGGAAAGACGGATTCGGAGCAATAAGCACCTCCAGTGTGCGGGTTATCGGGTTTGCTTACCCGAACAGCGATAGGATCTTGCTGTCCTGTCCGCTGGTTATCTGCTGCATGATGCGCTTCGCTTCTTTGTATTGTTTGAGCACGCGGTTGACATCGGCGGGGGTGGTGCCGCTCCCTTGAGCGATGCGGCGGCGGCGGCTGCCGTCGATGATGTTCGCGTGACGCCGCTCCTCCACCGTCATCGAGTAGATGATCGCCTCCACGCGGTCGAAGAACTTCTCGTCCATCTCCTCTACGTTAAGGCGGCCCTTTATCTGGGAGAGCCCCGGCAGCAGGCCGACGAGCTGGCTCAAGGGGCCCATGCGTCGCACGCGCTGATACTGGGCGAGGAAGTCCTCCAGAGTGAGCGTGCCTTTCTTCACACGCTCGGAGAGGGATTCCACGTCCTCGTCCGTCAGCTCGGCCTTCGCCTTCTCGATAAGGGTGAGGACATCGCCCATGCCCAGGATGCGGGAGGCGAAGCGATCCGGGTGGAACGGCTCCAGGGCGTCCGCCTTCTCGCCGGTGCCGACGAACTTGATGGGGACGCCGGTCACGGCGCGAATGGAGAGGGCGGCGCCGCCGCGGGCATCGCCATCAAGCTTGGTGAGGATGAGGCCGGTAAGGGGCACGGCACGGTCGAACTCCTCGGCAGCGTGCACTGCCTCCTGCCCGGTCATGGCGTCCGCTATCAGGAGGACTTCGGTGGGGTCCAGCAGCTTCCTTAGCTCTACCAGCTCTTTGAGCTCTTCAGGGTCAAGCTGCACGTAGCCGACCGTGTCCACGAGGACGATGGAGGTGCCGCTACGCTTCGCCTCTTTCATCGCGGCCTTGCAGATCTCCGCCGGACGCGCCTTGTCGTTCTGGGCGTACACCGGGATGTTAAGCTGCTTGCCCAGGGCGAGGAGCTGCTCCGCGGCGGCCACACGCTCGGGGTCGGCGGCCACCATCAGGACGTTTTCGCCCTGGTGGCGCAGGTGCAGGGCCAGCTTCGCCGTTGTGGTGGTCTTGCCGGAGCCCTTCAGCCCTACCAGCATGAGTACCGTGGGCGCAGACTTAGCATGCTCCAGCCGGGCCTGACCGCCGCCCAGCAGCTCCATCAGCTGCTGCTGCACGACATCGATGATCTGCTGCATGGGGGTGAGGCTGGAGAGCACGCGGGCACCCAGCGCCTGCTCCTTCACCTTCTGGACGAACTCACGGACGACCTTGAAGTTGACGTCCGCCTCCAGCAGCGCCAGGCGCACTTCGCGCAGAGCCTCGTCAAGGTCCTGCTCGCTAATGGTGCCGTGGCTACCGAGACGGCGAAAAGCGCCTTGAAGTTTATCGGTTAGAGCTTCGAACATAGTTACGGAGAGGATTGTATCGGTTCGTCGCTGAGGGCGTCAAGGAAATAGGCGAGCTAGCGGGCCGGGCTGCGAACGGCCTGGAGAAGCCGGTCCATCGCCGGCCGGTCAGCCGGGTCCGCTCTTCGGTGAGCGAAGCGCACTATACTCCTTCCATCGATGACGAAATCGCCGCCCAGTTGGAAGGGATCGGCCTGGATGCCGGGGAAGAGTCGCCCGCGCACGATGAGCTTTATGTACTCCCAGACGATCTTGGGCCCAAAGATGCTCCAGAGGCCGCCCTTGCGCAGCCCGTAAGCTTTGTAGGCGTCACCTCGGTGATGGCGTCCAAATCGCCTCCGTCGCCCCCGCCGCCCGAGCAGGCTGCGGCGATGACGGCCAACGCCACCGCGGAGACGAGGGCGGCTGTAGCCTTACCCGTGAAACGCAGCGTGCTCACTAACGCCCTCCTCACTGTCCACACCGCAGCAGGCTTCCAACTCCTGATGCAGGGCTCTGGTCTCCAACTGGATAGTGGCGTGCTCAATACCGAAACGTCGTGCGAGCAGCACCCGCAGCTCCACCAGTACATTGTGCTGGTCGTGGGCCTGGTCCGTCTCCACGTGGGCGCTCAACGAGACGAAGCCGGAGGTGACCGTCCAGGCATGGAGGTCATGTATGCCCTGCACGCCTGAGGTCTCGAGCATCGCCTTCTGGATGTCGCCGATGTTGAGGCCGGGCGGCGTGGCTTCCAGGAGCACCTGGGTGGTCTCCCAAGTGATCCTGAAGGAGCTGATGACGATGAGCACGCCGATGAACACACTGATGATCGGGTCGGCGATGAACCAGCCGGTAGTTAGCATGACGATTCCAGCCACGATGACGCCAACCGAGGCGGCCGTGTCACCCACCACGTGCAGGAACGCCGCACGTACGTTCAGGCCGGACCCGGCGTGGCGGGAAAGGACGGCGGCGGAGACGACGTTGGCGGCGAGGCCAAGAGCGGCGATAGCCAGCATAGAGCCCGTCTGAACATCGGGCGGGTCAGCGAAGCGCCGCGAGGCCTCCCAGAAGACGTATCCGGCTATCGCCATCAAGGACAGGCTGCTGGCTAACGCCGCCAGCACCTCCGCCCTATGGAAGCCGTACGTGCGGCGC
>CAJXNA010000264.1 GCA_913056415.1 uncultured Chloroflexota bacterium
CGCGGCCGAGCAGGCCGAACTGAGCTTCTACCGGGAGCTGGCCCGGCTCGCGGTAGAGGACGTCCCTGATCCCGCAGCTCTCAGCCGTCAACTTGAGGGCACCTATGAGCCCGCCGACCTTTCTTGATGCCAACGTTCCCATCTATGCCGCAGGGCGCCCGCACCGCCTCAAGGAGCCCTGCGCACATGTCTTGAAGCTGGCTGCTGAGCGGCCAGAGGCGTTCTTGATCGATGCCGAAGTGCTGCAGGAGCTGCTCCACCGGTACCTCGCGTTACGCCTCTGGCCTGAGGGAAGGGATGTCTTCCATCGCTTCGCAGACCTCATGCGGGAGCGGGTGGAGCCGGTTCAGGCCATCGATGTCGAGCAGGCAGCGCTGCTCGCCGACGAGCTCCCTGAGCTCGGCGCTCGGGACCTGCTGCATGCTGCGATCATGAGGCGGTTGGGGGTTCAGCGAGTCATCTCTGCTGACGCTGGCCTCGACCGTCTGACTGAGGTCGAACGGCTGGATCCAACGGAGATCGAGGCGTGGCGTGACGGGATACTGAACTGAGTAGAGCATGAAACCGAAGACTGAGGTTGCGGTTTGCATAGGTTCTGTGTTATGATATAGTCAAACTGAAGAGTATCAAGAGTGGCGGGTAGAGTCCGGGCTCGACGACCCGTCCAGCAACCGAGCCGACGACGGCTACGGTGCTCCACCCCGGCCCGTGAGGGAAGGATGCGGTCGCCCCAGTGAAGGCGACAAAACCTTAGCGAGTTCGTGTCTCTAAGGCCTTCCCGAAAATCGGGGAGGCCTAGTTTTATCTTGGGTTGGAGATGCGATGAAGCAGGAAGCAAATAGCAGTGGAGTAGATGAGTCCAACGGCGCCTGTTCGTGTCCGGACTGCCGATTGCCGCGCCAGGGGCCGCCGGCCGACCTGAGGGATAAAGCTGTGGCGATCTGGTGTGGGACGTACTACGCCGAGCTGGCGACGGAGATGGGGCAGGACGCGGCAGAGGAGTGCGCATCTGCCTTCGCCTACGGATTCGAGAAGGGGCTCACCACGGCGATGCTCAGACCCGAGTGGGCTCAGGCCTTCTACTTGAAGCTGAGGGAGTACTACCTTCTGACCCACGAACCGGAGCACCTAGTGGTCTGGGAGGAGGAGGCTGAAGAGACCTGCCGGGCCATACCGCTTACGGCCGAGGTCCCGCCGGCGGAGGAATGTCTAGGGGGTGGAGCGTCAGGAGCCTTTCGGGCACCGCCACAGCTCAGGTTGACGGCTGGCAGATATAGGTAGATAATAGTATAGAAGGCTTAATGAAACAGCGACAAAGGAGATTAGACAATGTCATCAGATAACACCAGTCAACACAGTGCGCCGGGGACCAACCCAGGCCGCAACGGCTCCGCGACCAGCGATGGGGGCACAGCGAAGAACGGCAACGGGCGTAAACTGTTGAGCGGCACCATCCCGCTCGTGGAACCACGGGAAGATGCCAGCGCCAAGCCGCGAGACACGGTGACGGAGAAGCCCGGAGATGCAAGCCCCCCTGCCGAGCCCACGGATGAGGCTAGCACAGCGGATGTACCCGTCGAGGTCGGCGCGTCGTCGGCCGTCGAAGCCGTACGACGCTTCCGGGGCCAGGTCGGCCCGCCGCAGCGCGACTGGCCCGTGGAGGCCCAACGCCGGGGCGAGCGCCTCAAGTTCAAGCAAATCCTGGCCGTGGACCTGCTCGCTTCCGGCATGACCGTCAGCGAAACTGCCCGCAACGTCGATGTTGACCGCCGCACCATTCACCGCTGGTTCGACGATCCGGTATTCATGGCCGAGTTAGAGGACCGACGCCAGGAGCTGCTCGACAGCATGTTGGACCAGCACCTCCTGGCTGGTCGCATGGCGACCGCCAAGCTGGTGCAGTCGATGGAGTCGTCTGAGGAAGGAATCGCCCTTCGGGCAGCTACTGAACTCTACCGCGGAAGCCTGCGGGCCTACCACACCATCGATGAGCGAAAGCGCCTAGACCGGCTTGAAGACCACCTGAAAATAATCTATGGCTGGGGGAGGTGAGGAGATGGGGATTCGGTCTATCGAGAAGCAACTGGCAGCCGAGCTCTGCTTTGAAGCGGTGGTCGAGGCCGTGAACGACTACCTGGATCAGTGCGGGCAGGCTGGCCGGTACCTACCCCCGCATGAACACCTCGTCATGCCGATAATCCGCGCCGGCTTCTATCCTCAGGGATTGTTCAAGATAACGCATTTCATCTTTCGGGAGGAGATGATAGGGCGGGCGGAAAGGAGGGATGGGACTGGCAAGGGGAGGGAGCTTGATTTTCCCAGCGCGGACTCTCTCATCGAAACTATAATGAATCCCTACCCGATTGTTCGGCTTCGAACCGCCAGGGACCGAAAGATGCTTCAGCTTCAAGGCTAAGGTCTGCTCCACCACGGGCGCCGCCAATGCCACAAAATGTCACACAATGTCACACAATGCAACACCAGTACGGCGGTCCCGGTCCTCTCTGGGGATTCCCCTGGCTATTCTGTGGGCGGCGGACTACCTGTCCCTCACTGGTGGGGTGGCGACGTTAATTGGCACATGCGCACCGGGGCACCAACCTGCCGCGGCTGCAGGTGAACGTTGCGGTCGCGGAGGGCGGCTCCTTCTCCTTTATTTCGGGCGTGACGCGGCGAGCGCCTCGCTGGCTGCGGCGGTTGGGGCTGGAGTGGCTGTACCGGCTGGCGCGCCAGCCCTGGCGGCTACACCGCCAACTCCGCGATCCCACGGTTCGTCTGGCTGGTGGTCAGGGACCGGATGCGCCGCGGCTAGCGCCCGGCGGCCGATAGCTCCTCGCTCACGGTCTGGTGGTTGGGCAGATCGATGCTGGTGCCGCTGCTCCGCC
>CAJXNA010000265.1 GCA_913056415.1 uncultured Chloroflexota bacterium
AGGTCGAAATGAGCGGTAGTGCAGGTAGATTGTCGAAGGCCGCTGGAAGACTAAAGGCGAGCGGGAAGCCGCAGCGTACTCTGGTGGTTCCACAGAAAGATTTCCCCAAAGCCCGCCTGGCCATGCGGCAGGAAAAGGTGTCGGGGACAGTCAAAAACCTGACCGGAACGAAGACAAGTCGCGTACCGGCCTCTAAGGGAACGAAAAGGACCGGTGCGTCTCGGAAGAAATGACCACGTCCCTCGACGACTTCGTCCGGGAAGCTATCGCCGACCAAGGATTACGTATCTACTTTGATACGACAGTAATCCTTGATCTCCTCAGGCCAGAACGGCGACGCGACTCCCAAAATTCGGTTGAACTGCTGAACCTAGCCATAGCCAACAAATGGAAATGTGCCGCCTCTTACTTTGCACTAATGGAAGCTATTGACATAGAGCAGGAGAATATGTGGTTCAGGAGCAGGATTCGCGCTGGAGAAGACGTAGATAGGCTTCTTAGTCGCCGCCGCAAGCGTGACCCCCTGAGTCCTCAAGCCTTGGGCCGCCTTTCCAATCAGATGTATCGAAAGTTCGTTGTAGAGGTTCTGGACTTCATCTCTTGGGTTACGTTCGAGGCAGCAGGCTGGGAACAGGCTCTCGAATTGGCCATGACGAGCAACATAAGGGCTCCTGATTGTATTCATCTCGCGACTGCCCTGGTCACCGGTAGCAATTTGCTCATCACATCAGACGAAGAGTTGCGCGACCTTGCAAAACAACATATTCAGACCGCCAAGCCCCCGGAGATGATCGCGGTATTACGGCGAGCGGCCGCCACCTAAGATGTAGACGGAAATTCGACTTCGGAGTGACGCTATGACCGTCATTATTGCCGTGATAATTGGTGCAGCCATCAACCTCGCCGGGGCTTACTTACATTGGCAGGGCCGCTGCCGTCCGCAGCCTAGCCTACCCCTCCAGCACCTCCGCCTGACGCCACCGCGCCTTCCCCTGCTCCAGCAGGTCGCCGCCGTGGATGTCGTTGCACACCACCACCGGGAACTCCTCCACCTCCAGCAGCCGTATCGCCTCCGTCCCCAGCTCCTCGTAGGCGACGATTTCGACGCGCCGGATCCGCTTTGAGAGCAGCGCGCCGGTGCCGCCGACGGCCAGGAAGTAGACGGCGCAGTGCTTTCGCAGCGCCTCCCGCACCTGCTGGCCGCGGCCCCCTTTGCCGATCGCGCCCCTGAGGCCGGCCTCCAGCAGAGGGATCGTGTACGGGTCCATGCGCATGGCCGTGGTGGGCCCGGCCGAGCCGATCACCTCTCCCGGCTTGGCCGGCGTAGGCCCGACGTAGTAGATCACCTGGCCGCGGACGTCCACGGGGAGCGGCTCGCCTCTGGACAGCGCCTCGACCATCCGGCGGTGAGCGGCGTCGCGGGCCGTGTACAGGCTGCCGCTGAGGAAGACGGAGTCGCCCACCCGCAACTGTTCGACGGTTTCGTCGGTCAGGGGGAGCCGGATGTGGTGCTCGGTCACGCTACTCCTCCTGGAGCACGGTCTCCGGCAGGTCGATGTTAACGACGATGTTTTCCTGGGAGTCGCGGGCCACGATCGTATCGACCTCTTCGCTGTCGCTGGCGTTCATCTCTTGATGGACTACCTTCGGCGGCACATAGATGAAGTCGCCCGGGCCTGCCTCAATCGTCTCCTCCAGCCGGTCGCCGAAGCGCAAGCGCACCCGGCCGCGGATGATGTAGATGGCGCTCTCGCAATCGCCGTGGTGATGGGCGCCGGAACGAGCACCGGGCCCCATGGTGACATAGCCGAGCCATATATGCTTCGAGCCGACCGTGCTGGCGGCGATGCCCGCGTAGCGGGTCATGCCCGGCGTCTGAGAGGTATGGGGCTGTAGCTCGCTGCCGCGGACGATGCGGAGTCCGCTCATGATTTGATCGCCTTGCCGCTCACCCGCAGGAGGACGCCCTCCGGCTGCTCTTCCTGCTCGAAGGTGAAGAACGGGCAGCACTGGGCCTCCTCGTCGACGAATGTGGAGACTTCGCTCCACAGCTTGTCGGGGTCGCCGCGGAACATGAACTCCTGGCCCGCCGCGGTCTGCCGCTGCTCCGCCAGCTGGGCGAACAGCTTGTCGGTGTCCGTCTCACGGCGGTGCCCCTCCTCCGGTGTCAGGCGGCAGGCGGGCTCGGCGGTTGGCTCGCTGGCCGGGACTAGGCGGTGTCGGTCGCTCATAGCGTTACCTCCTTGAGTCGCGCCGAGTGGCACTGCAGGTTGACCGCCACCGGCAGGGCGGCGATGTGCGTCGGGTAGGTCTCCACGTGCACGGCGAGCGCCGTGTTGCGGCCGCCGACGGCCTGTGGTCCCAACCCCAGGGCGTTCACCTTCTCTAGCAGCTCCGCCTCGAACTCCGCCGTCTCGGCGTCCGCATTCGGCTCCCCGACCTTACGGGTCAGCGAGCGTTTGGCCAGGTACATGGAGTGCTCCGCCGTGCCGCCGATCCCCACGCCGACGATGATCGGCGGGCAGGGGTTGCCGCCGGACTCCTCCACCGTGCGCAGGACGAACTCCTCGATGGCGGGCTTACCGGCGGCGGGGAGCATCGTCGTGAAGCGGGACATGTTCTCGCAGCCGCTGCCTTTGGGCATGACGGTGATGCGCAGCTTGTCGCCCGGCACGATCTCCGTATGCACTACCGGCGGCGTGTTGTCCTTCGTGTTGAGGCGGGCTGAGAACGGCTGCTCCACGATGGATGCCCGCAGGCGGCCCTCCGTGTAGCCGGCGCCCACGCCTTCCCGCAGGGCGTCCGTGAGCGCCCCGCCGACGATGTGCACGTCCTGGCCCACCTCCAGGAAGATGACGGTGG
>CAJXNA010000266.1 GCA_913056415.1 uncultured Chloroflexota bacterium
CTCCGCGAAGGTGTGGCGCGGTGGCATCAGGCGGAGGTGCTGGAGGGGTAGAGGCGGCCACAGATGTGGCGGAGGTCGGACCGGCCCTACTTGCCGCGGATCTTGCGGAGGAGCCAGCGCACCGGGTCGTAGTAGCGGTCGGCGACACGTTCCTTGAGAGGGATTATGGCGTTGTCGGTGATGTGGATGTCCTCCGGACAGACCTCGGTGCAGCACTTTGTGATGTTGCAGTAGCCTATCCCGGACGCTTCGCGGATCAGCTCCGTACGGTCGGCCGTGTCCAGCGGGTGCATCTCCAGCTCGGCGAGGCGGACGAAGATGCGCGGCCCGAAGAAGCTCGGCTTGTTCTCCGGGTGGTCGCGAATGACGTGGCAGACGTTCTGGCAGAGGAAACATTCGATGCACTTGCGGAACTCCTGGCCACGGTCGATGTCCTCCTGCGCGATGCGGTAGCCGCCTTCCGGCTGGGGCGGCGCCTGGAAGGCCGGTATCTTCTTCGCCACCTCGTAGTTGAAGGAGACATCCGATACCAGGTCCTTGATGAGCGGAAAGGTCTTGAGCGGGGAGACCGTGATCGTCGCGCCCGGCTCGAAGGTGTTCATGCGTGTCATGCACGTGAGGCACGGCCTGCCGTTCACCTCGGCGCTGCAGGAGCCGCACTTGCCCGCCTTGCAGTTCCACCTGACCGCCAGGTCGTTCGCCTGAGTCGCCTGGATTCGGTGGATGACGTCGAGGACGACGTCCCCTTCCTCGGAGTCCACCCTGTAGTCCACGAACGCGCCGCCGCTGGCGTCGCCGCGGAACACCCGCATCGTCACCTCAGGCACTACTGCGCCTCCCTTCCGGTGGACAGATGACAGTGGACGGTGGACAGGATCATCTAGTACGGCTCCTAGAGGCTATGCGGCTCCTGAGGGATGTGAGCATCTTGCTGATCTCGGTGATCTGAGCGAAGGCTACGCTGGCCGCCGTCTCTGTAACGTAGCTGCGCCGAACAGCGATCATCAGTAGCGTCTCGGTCTCCATCAGCGACCCCTTGGCGATGGCCAGGAAATTGGCGAAGTCCCTGGAGGTCGACCGGGCCTGGCCCTCGGCGATGTTCGCCGGCACTGACACTGCCGCTCTTGTGATCTGGGTCGCCAGGCCGTAGTTCTCGCTTGGAGGCAGCCGCTCCGCTACTTCGTATATCAGGTCGACGAGATCCATCGCCCTCTGCCAGACAAGCAGGTCCCTGTGAGAGCGGATCTTGCTCCGCGCACTGTCTGCTATCAACTCTTCACCGTCCACTGTCGCCTACTCATCCTCGAACAGCGCTTGCAGCTCTTCCGGCATCTGGGGGAGCGGCTCCTGTGATATCTTCGGTTCGCCATCGGGGCCCATGCGGACGACGACGTTCACCTTGCCGAGCTCGGGGCTGGAGTTCGCGTAGTCGTCGCGGGTCTGGGCGCCGCGGCTCTCCTTGCGCTCCAGAGCGGCCATGGTGATCTCCTCCGAGACGGTCAGGAGAGACCGCAGGTCCATGGCCAGGTGCCAGCCCGGGTTGTACTGCCGGTTGCCTTCGACACCCGTGTTCTTCGCGCGCTCCTTGTAGGACTGTAGCGTCCCGATCGCCTCTTCCAGCTCCGACCCCGTCCTGATGATGCCAACGAGGCTGTGCATCGTCTCCTGCAGCTCCTGCTGGATCGTGTACGGGTTCTCCCGGCCGCTACGCTCGAAGTGACCAAGCATATCGGCGGCGTACTCTTCCAGCTCCTCCGTGTTGACGGAGGGGGTGGAGGTGAGGCTTTTCGCGTACTCCGCGGCCGCCATGCCGGCGCGACGCCCGAACACGAGCAGATCGGAGAGCGAGTTGCCGCCGAGCCGATTCGCACCGTGCATGCCGCCGGCACACTCACCGGCCGCGAACAGGCCCGGCACCGTGGCCGCCGCCGTGTCCGGGTCGACGCGGACGCCGCCCATCATATAGTGCATGGTCGGGCCGACCTCCATCGGCATCGTGGTTATGTCGACGTCGGCGAGCCGCTTGAACTGATGATACATGCTGGGAAGACGCTTTCTGATCTCCTCGGGCGAGCGGCGGCTGGCGATGTCCAGAAAAACGCCGCCGTGGGGGCTGCCGCGCCCGGCCTTGACCTCGGCGAGGATCGCGCGCGCCACCTCGTCCCGCGGCAGCAGGTCCGGCGTGCGGCGGTTGTTCAGCTTGTCTTCGAACCAGCGGTCCGCCTCCTCTTCCGTCTCGGCAGTCTCCGCGCGAAAGAACTCAGGGATGTAGTCGAACATGAAGCGCTTGTCATCGGCATTGCGCAGCGTGCCGCCGTCACCGCGGACACCCTCCGTGACCAGGATGCCTTTCACGCTGGGCGGCCAGACCATGCCGGTCGGGTGGAACTGGACGAACTCCATATCGATCAGGTCAGCTCCGGCCCAGTAGGCGAGGGAGTGGCCATCGCCGGTGTACTCCCAGGAGTTGGAGGTGACCTTGAACGCCTTCCCTACGCCGCCCGTGGCCAGCACCACCACCTTCGCATTGAACAGGATCAGATCGCCGCTCTCGCGCCGGTAGCCGAACGCGCCGGCGATCCGGTCGCCATCCTTGAGCAGGGGCCCGCCGCTGTTGAGCATATGGGCGAAATGATAATTACGCAGGCCCGCCAGCCGCTCGGGTTTTCGCGAAACCTTGCGTTCCTCGAAGGCGATCCGACCGACATTCTTGTGGTCGAAATGACAGGCGGTTCGGTCGCTGAAGTCGAGGCAAAGCTCGACCGCCTGGACGAACGCATGAAAACAGGTGGGCGGCCATATGCCACCACCCGCCTGCTGACTGCCGCAGGGCAGGGTCAGGTCTGGGCGATGCGC
>CAJXNA010000267.1 GCA_913056415.1 uncultured Chloroflexota bacterium
ATCGCCGCTCCCAGTACTGAACGAAGCGGGCCAATGCCCGTACCGCCCGCTCAACGCTGGGGAACAGCGCCATCTCCGCCTTCACCAGCTTCTCCCTCGCTCCTGACACCAGCCGCCACAGCCGCTCGTCCGCGTAGTCGGTGGGGAAGATGACGACGGCCATGGGCTTGCGCGTGCTGCCGCTCACCTGGGCGAACCGCTCCGGTATTCGGGCCAGCAACGACTCCGCGTTGGGGCGCCCCAGCGCCCAGGCCTCGCCGACGTTGGCCAGCAACAGGTCGATGTCAGGGCTCTCGTCCAGCCACTCCAGCACCTGGGCGCCGCTCACGCCGCTCCCGGCCAGGATCGACTGGTCAACGGGGTTGGTGACCCATCCCGCCAGGTCCGGCGCCTTCTCAGCGATGCGCCGTACAATGTCATCGGGAAGCGTGGGGACGCTGAGCCCCAGCTCCTCGCACAGGTCGGCGGTGAGGACGGAGCGGCCGCCGCCGCCGCCCACCATCCCCAGCCTTCGTCCCTGCCCCTGCCTGCCGGCAGGCAGGGTGCCCGGCCGCAGGTAGGCGAAGGTGATGAGCATATCGATGAGCTCTTCCACCGTGTCCACGGAGATGGCCCCCGCCTGGGTCACAGCGGCGGTCCAGACGGCGTGCCGGCCCGCCAGGGCCGCCGTGTGGGAGGCGGCGGCGCGCCCTCCAGCCACGGTCCGGCCGCCTTTCAGCACCACAACCGGCTTCCGGGCTGCGGCCCGCTTGAGCGCTGCCAGGAAGCGGCGGCCGTCTCGCACGCCCTCCACGTAGGCGCCCACCACCGCGCTCTCCGCGTCCTGCGCGAAGTAGTCCAGGAAGTCCGCCTCGCTCAGGTCCAGGCCGTTGCCATAGCTGATCGCCTTGGAGAAGCGAAGGCCGCGCGGGCCGGCGAGGTAGGTCAGCTCGAACAGCAGATTGCCGCTCTGTGATAGGAAGCCGACGTTTCCCGGCTGTCGCGGCATGTCCGCGCGAAAGGAGATCCCCTGTCGTGGGTAGAGGAGCCCCATGCAGTTGGGCCCGATGATCCTCACTCCGGCTTCGCGGGCCCGCTGCGACAGCCGCCGCTCCAGCTCCGCGTCCTCCTCTCGGCCGGTCTCGGAGAAGCGGGCCGTGAATAGCTGCAGGGCGCGCGCTCCTTTAGCGGCGCAGTCGTCGACGAGTTCCAGCACGGCGGCGGCGGGGATGCAGGAGATGACGTAATCGACCTGGCCCGGCACGTCCCTGAGAGATGGGAAGGCCGGCAGGCCCAGGATCTCTTCCGCGTGGGGGTTCACCGGATAGAGATCGCCGGGGAAGCCGAACTTCTGGAGCGAGCTTACGTAGTCGTAGCCGGGTGCGTTGGGGTTGGCGGAGGCGCCCACTACCGCGATGGAGCGGGGGTGGAAGATCGCCTCTATCTGGGCGGCTATGTCAGAGGGCGCGCTTTTGAGGTTGGGCATGATCCTTCCGCTGTGGGGTCGCGGTCAGTTTAGCGGAAGGGGAGAGTGTCCTCAAGCTTGGGGCACGCCGCCGGGGTCGGCGTCGAAATCGAACGCAGCCGGAGTTTTGCCGCTCCGCTCGGGACGCTTCCCTTCCCTCCGCCATCGGACGGTTGAGCCGGGGTGCACCGGCGCCCGGGGCGCTCATCTCTCCATCTCGGCCATGATCGCGCGCGACAGCATGAACGGCCGTCGCTCGAGCACAACCGGCCGATGGCAAAGCGCCTTCGATGACCTCTCGCGCTCATCGAAGATGCGCGTGGCCCGGGTCCATTGCCGGTAAAGCTCGGCGTGCCGCGCGTCGCCCTCATCGAATTTCCTTTGTAACCTTGGCCATGGCGATGTAAGCAAACCAAGTCACCGGAACCAACGATTCGCTTTAGGCGGGAGTCTCTGGATCATCCGATTGGCAAGACAGATAACCCCCAGATAAATCAAGCTATCTGCGATCAGTTCAGCCGCGAAGTGGATCGTGCAGCCGCTCAGACCGATCAACCGATTGTTAGTTGCGAATCGCAGTGAAATTGCGATCCGCGTGATGCGGGCGGCGACCGAGGCCGGCATCTCGACGGTCGCCGTTTATTCCCAAGAGGACAAGTTAGCGCTCCATCGCTTCAAGGCGGACCAGAGCTACAGGATCGGCGCCGGGCTGGGGCCGGTGGAGGCCTATCTGTCGATCGATGAGATCTTGCGTGTCGCACGCCTCTCGGGCGCCGACGCGATCCATCCCGGTTACGGTTTCCTGTCCGAAAACCCGGAGTTCGCCGAGGCCTGCGTGGCGGCCGGGTTGGTGTTCATCGGACCCTCGCCCGAGACCATGCGGGCGCTGGGGGACAAGGTTTCGGCGCGCAGGCTGGCCGAGGAAGCCGGTGTGCCCGTGGTGGCGGCGACAGGAGTGCTGCCAAATGATGAGGCGGAAATCAAGAAACTCGCCGGTGCCGTCGGCTATCCGTTGATGCTGAAGGCCAGTTGGGGCGGCGGCGGCCGGGGCATGCGCGAGATCGAGGACGAAGCCGCCTTGGCGCGCGAGGTCGAGGCCGGCCGGCGCGAGGCGGCAGCCGCCTTCGGTCGCGACGAGGTCTACCTCGAGAGGCTGGTGCGCCGGGCCCGTCACGTCGAGGTGCAGATCCTCGGGGATGAACACGGCAACATCGTCCATCTCTTTGAACGCGACTGTTCGATCCAGCGCCGTAACCAGAAGGTGGTCGAGCGGGCGCCGGCGCCGTTCCTGGACGGTGCCCAGAGGAACGAGTTGTGCGAGGCGGCGCTCCGTCTCGCCCGTCACGTCGGATATCTCGGGGCCGGCACGGTCGAGTTCCTAGATCGGAAGAGCGT
>CAJXNA010000268.1 GCA_913056415.1 uncultured Chloroflexota bacterium
AGAACTTTTGGCGATCGTCGTCGGTGGTTTGGTAGAGGCTGTCGGCCTCCCACTTTGCTTGCCACGTTTTCTCGAGTTCGGCGGGGTTGTAGCGCTCAGTCATCGCGGTCTTTCTCACGTTCGCTGTCATCCATGCTGCTGGAGGTGATGAGCTCCTCCAGCTCCTCGCTGAGCTCGCGGGTGCGGCGGCGAATCGCTTCGTCTACGCGGCGGGTGAAGGGGCGTGCTTCCAGGACGACGAAGATGATGAGGGTGCCCAGGCCGGCGACGAGGTAGAGCTCGCGGCCGATGGCCATGCCGATGGCGGCGGCGGCCCAGATGGTGGCGGCGGTGGTGATGCCGCGCACGGTGTAGCCCTCGCGGAAGATGACGCCGGCGCCCAGGAAGCCGATGCCGGTGACGATACCGGCGGCGATGCGGTCTTCGCCGCCCAGGAGCTGGGAGACGTCGGTGAACAGCATGGAGCCCATGGTGATCAGGGCCATGGTGCGGATGCCGGCGGGGTAGCCACGCAGCTCGCGCTCCAGGCCGATGAGGCCGCCCAAGCCGGCGGCCATGACGAGGCGGCCGAGGATCTCCAGCTGATCGATGGTATCCATCAGGTAGTCTCCCGGCGCGTTCTGTTCATCATCGTTTTCATCGTCTAATCCAATCCGGAGGCCCTCCGTCCAGGGATGGAGGCTCCAATATTGAAAATTCCTCCGTCTCAGGGACGGAGGAATTGGGCTCCGCGGTACCACCCTGATTCCCCGATGAGCAAAGCGTCAGCGGGGCGCTCAGTGGCGCTGTAACGGGCGCACCCGGCGCCGGCTAGGTGGAAGCCTGACGGCCATCCGCTACACTTCACCGGCGCGGCTCCGGTCCCGATGATGTTGGGCTCATCGGGATCCCCCGACAAGTCAGGGGAGGCGAGTTCAGGCCCTTTACCGGCTCGCAGCGTCCGCCGGCTCTCTGGCGATGGGCCTTACTACTCCCTTTCGCCGCCTTTGGCTATCCCTAAAATAGGGTCTGGTGGAGCTGAGGGGACTCGAACCCCTGACCTCCTCAATGCCATTGAGGCGCTCTCCCAACTGAGCTACAGCCCCTTGCCTGACGTATGGTAGCAGAAGGGGTGGTTCGTCGACAAGAATGCCGGGGCTCGGTTGACAGCGCCGACGGCCGCCGTCGATGATACCTGACGGCTGGACCGCCTCATCGTGTTGCGGGTTTTCGACTATCGAGCATAAGGGGGACGCCATGATGGCTCTGGAGGGGATACGGGTGCTGGACCTGACGCGGCTGGCGCCGGGGCCGTTCTGCACGATGCTGCTGGGGGATATGGGCGCGGATGTGATCGTGGTGGAGGAGGCGCCGGGTGCGGGGCGCCGGTTCGACATCGGCATGAGCGACCGGGCGCAGGCGTTCAACGCCCTGGGGCGCAACAAGCGGTCGATAGGCCTGAACCTGAAGGACGAGCGGGCGCGCGAGGTGTTCTACCGCCTGGCGGAGGGCGCGGACGTGGTGCTGGAGGGGTTCCGGCCGGGGGTGGTGAAGCGGCTGGGGGTGGACTATGAGACGATCAGCAAGCGCAACCCGCGCATCGTCTACTGCTCGCTGAGCGGCTACGGGCAGACGGGGCCGTACGCTTCGCTGGTGGGACACGATATCAACTACATCAGCATCGGCGGCGCGCTGGGGATGACGGGCTGGCCGGGGCAGCCGCCGGCGATACCGCTGAACGTCATCGCGGACTTCGCGGGTGGAGGGCTGTACGCCGCCTTCGCGATCCTGACGGCGATCATCGCGCGGGAGCAGACGGGCCGCGGCCAGTATGTCGATATGGCGATGAGCGACGGGGTGACATCGCTGCTGGCGATGGTGGCGAGCCAGTACTTCAGCGCCGGTCGCGTGCTGCGCCCCGGCGAGGACATGCTGAACGGAGCGGTCCCATCCTACAACGTGTACCAGGCCTCGGACGGCAAGTGGCTGAGCATCGGCTGCCTGGAGCCCTGGTTCTGGCAGGAGCTGTGCGAGGCGCTGGGCTGCGAGGAGTTCGTACCCCATCAGAACAACCGCGAGAAGTTCCCGGAGATGTTCGACTTCCTTAGAAGCAAGTTCGGAGAGAAGACGCGCGACGAGTGGTTCCAGGAGCTGCGGCAGCGGGATATCTGCGTGGGGCCGGTGTACGGCCTGGACGAGGTGTTCGCCGACCCGCACGTGCAGGCGCGAGGGATGATCGCGGAGGTGGAGCACCCGGAGTTCGGTACGGTGCGTCAGGTGGGCGTGGGGCCGAAGCTTTCGGACACGCCGGGGTCGGTGCGGAGCACAGCGCCCAAACGAGGGGAGCACACAGAGGAGATCCTGCGCGAGGCCGGCTACTCGGGCGAGGAGATCGGGGCGCTGACGGAGGGGAAGGCGGCGGGCTAGCGGGCGTATCCTGAGGGTCAGCCGAACGTTACCTTGTCAGTCGCCATCACGTGGCGCCTGACAAGGAGGCATCATGCCAAGAAGGCAAGCTATCTGGGTACCAGCTCTAGCGTTCGTCCTGATGTCTCTCCTCGCGCTCGCAACCTCCTGTGATGGTAATGGGGGTGAGGAGGCCTCTCCCAAGCCCAAGTTCGACGGACAGGCGGGAGGGGGCGGTCCGCCGCCCCCGGAGCTGGTAGCGGAGCTGGAGCTATTGCCCCTCTATCCCGACACCGAACCGATCGACGCTGTACATCCAGAGGGTAGCTCCACTGGGACGGATCTCAGGACTGGCTACTGGGCGCGCGGGATGATCGAGGAGGTGATGGCCTTCTACGATGATCGACTGCCTGAAGACTGGGAACCCGAGAGGCCTTGGGAGCGCTCGACCTA
>CAJXNA010000269.1 GCA_913056415.1 uncultured Chloroflexota bacterium
GCCGAACGCCATGGACCATCTCATCACCGAGGCGAAGGAGGAGGACGGCGGCGATGAGACGGAGCGCGAAGAGACGGAGGACCCGATGTACGAGGCCGCCAAGGAGCTGGCGATGCAGCACTCGCGGATCTCCACCTCGCTCCTTCAGCGCCGGCTGCGCATCGGCTACCCGCGCGCCGCCCGCCTCATCGATCTGCTGGAGGAGGACGGGATCGTGAGCGAAGCGGAAGGGGGCCAGTCGCGGCAGGTGCTCGTCGCCCACACGGACGACATGGAGCAGACTGAGTAGCACCGTCCAAGGCTGAACCGAATCCGAACCCGGCTCCCTACTTGCGCCTCCTGACACAATGTTGACACCCCATGGGGGCGTGCTATATTTTAGGTGAGACCAAAACGGCTGGAGGTGATAACCGCGTGATAAGGGTTCATGCTCTATTCGCGGTGCTCCAGGTGGAGTCCGCAAGCCCCCCGTAACGAGCGTGCGGGGAGAAGCGAGAACCGCTTCCCGGTCTGTAACATCAGGCTGAATGACCGGAACGGTCCAGCCTCTCGAGCGGGTAATCCGCCGGCGGATAGGACCGGGAGCCGGATTAAGCGAGAACGGAAGAGCCCCCATCTCGGGGGCTCTTCTCCAATCCCTATCGCCGCCGACGTGGCCGCGCGTAGGAGCTGCGTCGCATCTCCGAGATGATGGCCAGCCCCTCCTCATCCCCCACAAGCTCCCGCCGCAACTCCACGATCCGGTCTCGCAGTAGCGCCGCCTTCTCGAACTCCAGGTTCTTGGCGGCCTCTTTCATCTGCTTCTCCATATCCTTGATCAGCCGCGCGATCTCATCCTTGGGGATGGCGCCGGTAACGTAGGCGGGGCCCTCTTCAGCCACCTGCTTCACCCTATCCGTTATGTCGCGTACCGCCTTGCGTATCCCCTCCGGCTCGATACCGTGCTCGCGATTGAACTCCGCCTGGATGCCGCGTCTGCGCTCCGTCTCATCGATGGCGCGGCGCATGGAGTCGGTCACCCTATCGGCGTACATGATGACCCTGCCGCTGACGTGGCGGGCCGCCCGCCCCATAGTCTGGATCAGCGACCACTCGGAGCGCAGGTAGCCCTCTTTATCGGCGTCCAGAATCGCCACCAGGCTGACCTCCGGCAGGTCCAGCCCTTCCCGCAGCAGGTTGATGCCGACGACCACGTCGTACACGCCCACGCGGAGGTCGCGCAGGATCTCCACCCGTTCGAAGGTCTGTATCTCCGAGTGCAGGTAGTGGGTCTTGACGCCCATCTCCATCAGGTAGTCGGCCAGGTCTTCGGCCATCTTCTTGGTGAGCGTGGTCACCAACGTCCGCTCGCTGCGGTCCGCACGCGCCCTGATCTCATCGATGAGGTCGTCCACCTGGCCCTTCGTCGGCCGCACCTCCACCACGGGGTCGAGCAGGCCGGTGGGGCGGATGATCTGCTCGACGACCTGCTCACTGTGCTCGTACTCCCACGGGCCGGGCGTGGCCGAGACGTACACGACCTGGTTGATATGCGACAGGAACTCCTGGAAGTTCAACGGCCGGTTGTCCAGCGCCGAGGGGAGGCGGAAGCCGAAGTCCACCAGCGTCTGCTTGCGGGCGATATCACCGTGGTACATGCCGCGGATCTGAGGCACGGCCATGTGCGACTCGTCGATGAACATGAGGAAGTCGTCAGGGAAGTAGTCGAGCAGGGTCCAGGGGGTGCTGCCAGGCGGCCGCCGCGCCAGGGGCCGCGAGTAGTTCTCGATGCCGGAGCAGTACCCCTGCTCACGCAGGCACTCCATGTCGTAGCGGGTACGCTCCTGCAGCCGTTGGGCCTCCAGGTGCTTTCCCCGCTGGAGGAACCACTCGTGACGCTCGGCGAGCTCCGCCTCGATGTCAGCGATGGCCGCCTTGAGCTTCTCCTCGGAGGTGACGAAGTGCTTCGCGGGGTAGATGTCGACGGAGTCCATCTCGCTCAGCACCTCGCCGGTGAGGGGGTCCATCTGGAGGATGCGCTCCACCTGGTCGCCCCAGAAGTCGACGCGGACGGCCAGCTCCTCGTAGGCGGGGAGGATGGTGAGGCTATCGCCGCGGAGGCGGAAGCGACCTCGCAAAAGGTTCTGGTCGTTCCGTTCGTACTGCATGTCGACGAGCTTGCGCAGGGAGCGCTGCCGGTTGGAGGTTTCGCCCTTCTTGAAGCCGAGGACGAAGCTGTAGTACTCGGAGGGTTCGCCGAGGCCGTAGATGCAGGAGACGGAGGCGACGATGACGACGTCGCGGCGCTCGAACAGGGTGCGGGTGGCGGCGTGGCGGAGCTTGTCGATCTCCTCATTGATGTCGGCGTCCTTGGCGATGTAGGTGTCGGTGCGGGGGATGTAGGCCTCGGGCTGGTAGTAATCGTAGTAGGAGACGAAGTACTCGACGGCGTTGTCGGGGAAGAACTCGCGGAACTCGGAGTAGAGCTGGGCGGCGAGGGTCTTGTTGGGGGAGATGACGATGGTGGGGCGGCCGTAGCGGGCGATGAGGTTGGCCATGTTGAAGGTCTTGCCGCTGCCGGTGACGCCGAGGAGGGTCTGGTGCTGGTGGCCGTTCTGGAGCCCCTCCATGAGCTTGTCGACGGCCTGGGGCTGGTCGCCGGTCATCTGGTAGTCGGCGACGAGGCGGAAGTCGGGGGAGGTGGTGGTCATGGCGAGTTCCATTGTAGCGGTTGAGGGGGCGAACGGCCTATCGTGGGGTTTGGTCTGCCGCGAAAGGTGCGTCCAGGGCGGGTTTCAGATAGGGGAGGGGAGTTTGTTTGGTAATTTCGGGTTGCGGGGCGGGGGTGTCAGA
>CAJXNA010000270.1 GCA_913056415.1 uncultured Chloroflexota bacterium
CCACGTGTTCGTGGTGTTCGTGATCACGGTGGCGGCGGCGGAGGCGGCGGTGGCGTTGGCACTGGCCATGCTGGTGTACCGCAACCGCGAGACTATAGACGTGGACCGAATGGACCTCTTGAAGTGGTGATCCCTTCGGCAAGCTCTCCGAGCCCCGATTCATCGGGGGAGTCCGCAAAGCGGACAGGGCAGGCTCTGAAGGTCGCCCCTACATTGGGGCGTAATGGATAGCGTTAACCGGTTCGGGCCGGAGTTGATCTTGCTGGCGATGGCGGGGGTCATCATCCTCGCTGACCTGGGCTGGGCGCTGGCGGGCACGGGGGCGGAGCGGTGGCGGCGGGAGGCGCTGGCGGCGCTCGCCTTGACGGGCACGGTGGCCTCGATCGTCTGGTCGGCGCTGCTGATCGCCTTCGACGAGCAGGGTGAGGCGTTCAGCGGGATGATTAGCGTGGACGCGTTCGCGCTTTTCTTCAACTTCCTGTTCGCGGGCATCGCCGCCATCGTCATCCTCTCCTCGATCGACTTTCTGCGCGGGAACCGGTTCGTAGCCGAGTACTACGCGCTGGTGCTGGCGTCAACGGCGGGGATGATGCTGCTGGCGAGCACGATAGACCTGATCGCGATCTTCGTGGCGCTGGAGCTCACCGGCATAAGCCTGTACATCCTGGTGGCGTTCATGAAGGACGGCCGCTCCAGCGAGGCGGGGCTGAAGTACCTGCTCCTGGGAGCGATAAGCTCGGCCGTGGCGCTGTACGGGATGGCCTACCTGTTCGGCATCACCGGCTCGACGTCGCTGGACGAGATCGGGCGGGTGGTGAGCGAGGCGAACGGCGAGACACGCTCGGCGTTGGTGCTGGCGATGGTGTTCCTGGTAGCCGGGTTCGGGTTCAAGATGGCGATCGTGCCGTTCCAGATGTGGGTGCCGGACGTGTACGAGGGGGCGCCGACGCCGGTGACGGCGTATCTCTCCGTAGGCAGCAAGGCGGCGGGGTTCGCGGTAGTGATGCGCATCTTCCTCACCGCCCTCGATGACGGCTCCATCTCCAGCGATTGGGCAACCGTGTTCGCCATACTGGCGGCGATCTCCATGAGCCTGGGGAACATCACGGCGCTGGTGCAGGGGAACATCAAACGGATGCTGGGCTACAGCTCAATCGCCCAGGCGGGCACTTTCCTCATCGGCCTGGCGGCGGTGGCGGCGGCCGACCCCCAGCTGCTGCTGGGGACAAGCTCGGTGCTGTTCTTCCTGGGGACGTACGCGTTCACCAACCTGGGGGCGTTCATCGCCGTGATCGCGATCTCCAGCAAGATCGGATCGGACGAGATCGCGGACTACGCGGGCGTGGCGAAGCGGTCGCCGCTGCTGGCGCTGGGATTAACGATCTGCCTCCTCTCGCTGACGGGGATACCGCCGACGGCGGGGTTCATCGCCAAGGTGTACGTTTTCAACGCCGCCGTGCAGGCCAATCTCGTCTGGCTGGCGATCGTGGCGGTGCTGAACAGCGTGGTCGCGGCGTACTACTACCTGCGTGTGGTGCTCAACATGTACACCGCCGAGCCAGCGAGCGAGGAGAGCATCCAACCCGGATACTACCTGGGGCTGGCGATGGTCGTGGCCGTAGTGGGGTTGCTGGTCGTCGGTATATTCCCCAGCCCGCTGCTGGAGGCGTCCGAGGCGGCGGCCGTCACCGCCGAATGAGGAGGAGCGGACATGGTCAAGAACGTCCTCCTGACGGTCGACCTCAACGACGAGAGTTCGTGGAAGACGGCCCTGCCGGCGGCGGTCGAGTACTGCCAGGCCTTCGGGTCTACCCTGCGTGTGGCCACCGTGATCCCTGACTTCGGCTTGGGCGCCGTCGGAGCGCACTTTCCCGAGGACTTTGCGGAACAGGCGGTGGCCAAGGCGAAAGAGGATTTACAGGCCTTCGTCGGCGAGCGCGTTCCCTCCGACGTCGAGACCCGGCGCAGCGTCGGGTATGGCACGGTCTATGAGGAAATCCTCAAGATCGCCAAAGAGACCGGCTGCGACATGATCGTCATCGCCTCGAACCGGCCCGAGCTCAAGGACTACCTCCTGGGCCCCAACGCGGCGCGGGTCGTGCGCCACGCCGGCTGTTCGGTCCTGGTGGTGCGCGACTAGTGGCCTGTATCAGCTAACAACGACGCGCCGCCGCCCATCGGGCGACGGCGGCGCTTCACGGTCAGGGTTTTCCGGTTACTTGAGCGTCTTCAAATAGGCGATGACGTCGGCGCGTTGGTCGGCCTTCTTCAGCTTGAAGTCAGCGAGCTTCTCGCCGGCCATGATCCGTGCGGCAATCTTCGCGACCGGCGCGCCGATCACCTTGGCGACGAACGGCACCGTGCGCGAGGCGCGCGGGTTGACTTCCAGGACCCAAAGCCGCTTGTCCTTGACCGCATATTGAACGTTCATCAGGCCGCGCACGTCGAGCCCCACGGCAAGTCGCTCGGTGGTCGCGCGGATCTCGTCGATGATCGCGGCGGACAAATGTCGGGGCGGGAGCGTGCAGGCGCTGTCGCCGGAATGCACCCCGGCTTCTTCGATATGCTCCATGATGCCGCCGATCACGACTCGCTCGCCGTCGGCGATGCAGTCCACGTCAACCTCTGTCGCGTCGGTCAGGAATCTATCGATCAAGACCGGGTGCGTTTCGCTGGCTTCGATCGCTTCGGCGAAGCTGCGTTCAAGTTCCTGCTCGGAGTGAACAATCAGCATCGCCCGGCCACCGAGCACGTACGAGGGCCGCATGAGTACGGGGTAGCCGATTTGTGCGGCGATTCGCCGGGCCTCATCGAGGCTTTGGGCGGCGGCG
>CAJXNA010000271.1 GCA_913056415.1 uncultured Chloroflexota bacterium
GGCATCGTCCCCATGGCCCACGGCGGCGACGGTGGCGGCTCCATCCGCATCCCCGCCTCCTGCTGTGGCCTCGTCGGCCTCAAGCCCACCCGCGCCCGCAACCCCCTGGGCCCCGATCTGGGTGAGGACTGGGGCGGTCTGGTCGTCCAGCACGCCCTCACCCGCTCCGTCCGCGACAGCGCCGCCCTCCTCGACGCCACCTCCGGCCCCGACCTCGGCGACCCCTACTGGGCGCCACCTCCCGAGCGTCCCTTCATCGAAGAAGTCGGCGCCGACCCTGGAAAGCTGCGCATCGCCTTCACCACCCAGACCACCACCGGCACCGCACTGCACCCCGACTGCGTGGCGGCGGTGAAGGACGCCGCCACCCTCTGCGCCGACCTCGGCCACGAGGTTGTTGAGGCCTCTCCCCCGATCAACGGACAGATGCTGACTCAGATGTTCACAACAGTCTGGTCCGCCGGATGCGCCCTGAACATCGACGCGATGGCCTTCCTGACAGGCCGTACCGCCAGCGAGGACCAGTTCGAGCCGCTGACCTGGGGGCTCTACCAGATGGGCCGCCAGCAGAACGCCTCCTCCTACCTGATAGCCGTCGCGATGCTCCAGATGATGGCCCGCAGCATCGCCCGCTTCTTCGTCGACCACGACGTCTGGCTCACCCCCACCCTCGGGGAGCCACCCGTCCCCCTCGGCACCTTCGACTCCCCTCCAGACGACCCGCTGCGGGGGTTCACTCGCGCCGGGGAGTTCGTGCCCTTCACCCCCATCTTCAACGTCACCGGCCAGCCCGCCATCTCCGTTCCCCTCTACTGGAACGACGAACGCCTCCCCATCGGCGCCCACTTCGTCGCCCCCTTCGGCGACGAGGCCACCCTTTTCCGCCTCGCCGCCCAGCTCGAACAGGCCCGCCCCTGGGCCGACCGACGCCCGCCCGTCTCCGCGGAGGCGGTGTCGGCCTGAGGCCGCCCTAGGCGGCCTTCGGCGCTAGCCTTCCGCCTTCACCAGAACCTGGCCGTCCTCCACACGCACCTCGTACGAGGGCAGGTCGCGGCGCAGAAAGGCGGGGATCAGGCCGGCCATCACCCGTATCCAGGCCGGCTCCTGCACCCAGCGCTGCAACTTGCCGGACGTCACATCGAACTGGGAGCCGTGCCAGGGGCAGGTAAGCGTTGTGCCCTCAAGCGTCCCCCTACCCAGCGCGGCGCGCAGGTGCGTACAGCGACCACCTACCGCGTAGCACTCACCATCACCCACCCGCGCCAGCGCGATCTCTCTACCGTCCAACTTGAACTGGCGCACCTCCCCCACCGGCACCTCATCCAGCCTGCAAACCGGAACGAACTCAGCCACGGCCGTCCCTCCTTCCGCTGATCCCGCCCTTCCGAGGCCCCATTATAACGCCGCCGCCCAGCTCGAGCAGGCCCGCCCCTGGGCCGACCGCCGCCCGCCCGTCTCCGCCACCGCCGTCTCCGCCTGAGGCCCCTGAGCGCCCCACCGCAGACTCGCCTCGTTCAGCGCTTAGGTAGCCCCTCCCCTGATAACATCGTAGAATTCGGTCATCATGCCCAGACGCTACTCCATGGCCAACCGCGCCAAGCTGACCGAGCGCACCCGCGCAGCCATCGAGACGGCCCTGGTGAGACTCCTCGCAACCAGGCCGTATGACGCCATCAGTATGAACGAGATCGCGGACGAAGCTAACGTCTCTGTGCGCACAGTTCAGCGCCACTTCCGCACCAAAGACGATCTTCTGGCTGCTTCCGTTCGCTATCCGGCCGAGGCGCTCTCCGCAGAGCTATCCAAACGCCCACCTGGACAGTCCGCCCGGGAGGACATGCAAACCCTCGTCGCTGCCCTATTCGCCACCTACAGCCGCCATCGACCCGAGATGTGGGCCGCCTACACTCGCTCCGCCCAGGTGCCGGAGCTGATGCGGGCGCAACTCATGGGGCAAGCAGCATGGTTGTCTGCCGTCGAAGCCTTCATGGCGCGCTGGTCGGACCGTTGCGCCATCGAGCCGCTTCTGGCCAAGCGAACCATCGTCGCGCTCACCAGCTATCCGACTTGGCGCGGCCTCGCCGGAGCGGGCGGCTTTGGCTCTCCAGAGGCCGAAACCCTTGTGACCACTCTGCTACACGGGTTCATCTTCGAGCCGCGTGAGGCACACTAGCCCAGGGGACTATCTTCGCGGACACGGCGGGCGACTATTGACTAAGGGGGGATTAACGATATACTTTCTGTAAGTAAATTCCTGTCGCGGAGCCGGTAATTGATTGTCGCTACACCGATCCGCCGCTAAGCCTTTGGGGGCGAAGCTATGGACGACGAGCATGGTGTCACCTTTATAAGGCGCGAAGGCTCATCAGCCAAGGGAGTGCAATGGCACGTCTTCATGCAGGCTCAGCGGGACACGCTTGATACCTACCGCTCGCAGGGATGGAAACTCGTCTCGGTAGTAGGAGTTCATGACAACCAAGCACTCGAGGGAGTCCTTCTCTACTTCTCCAAGGAAGGCTAGGCCCAGGCCCAAACTCTACCCTCCGTCGGTCACCTGCCCCGACTGAGACCGAGACACCGGCGCTGACGGTCGTCCAGTCCGTCCACCAAACCCCGTCTCCTCATGCGAAATCCTGTAGTGTCTCCCGCCACCGCTTCAAATGATCGATGTCAACGCCAGGGAAGCGAACAGCGGCGGCAAACCCCTCTTCTGCCTGTGCCAACTCCTCCATTAGCTCAGGTAGGTCTGTTTTCAGCACGTGGTCAATCTCATCGCGGCGCTTCCGTAGGAAATGAATTAGTAGGTGTTCGCGGCCAT
>CAJXNA010000272.1 GCA_913056415.1 uncultured Chloroflexota bacterium
AGAAGCACGGCCTCCGGCTGGAGGAGTTCAGCCCCGGCGGCGGGTTCGCGGTGCAGTACGTGGAGGGGAAGGCGCCACCGTCGGTGGCCGAATACGCGGAGACGATAGTTTCAGCGGTGACGGAGGGCTGCCGGGAGCATGGCTTGCCTACGCCCAGGCTTATCGTCGAGCCCGGGCGGGCGATCGTGGCGAGGGCGGGGGTGGCGCTGTACACTGTGGGATCGTCCAAGGACGTGCCGGGCGTGCGGCGCTTCGTCTCCGTGGACGGCGGCATGGCGGACAACATCCGCCCGCCGCTGTACGACTCGCGGTACGAGGCGCTGGTGGCGAACAAGGCGCTGGAGACGCGGCGCGAGACGGTGACTATCGCCGGCAGGTACTGCGAATCGGGGGACATCCTGATTCGCGACGCCGAGCTGGCGCCTCTGGAGGCGGGCGACATCCTGGCGATGGCGACGGCGGGGGCCTACGCCCTGCCGATGGCCAGCAACTATAACGCCTCCCTGCGGCCGGCGGTGGTGCTGGTCAAGGACGGCGAGGCGAAGCTGATCCGCCGCCGCGAGACGTATGAGGACCTGATGCGCGCCGACGTCTGGCCGCTGGAGTGAGGCGAGAGCGGTGAGCTGGGGCCTGATCGGGCAGGAGCGGGCGCAGGCGGCCCTGGAGCGCGGCCTGGCAGACGGGCGCGCCGCTCACGCTTACCTGTTCGTTGGGCCGGAGCGGGTGGGCAAGCGTACGCTGGCGTTGAAGCTGGCCCAGGCCCTCAACTGCGAAGACGACGAGCGCCCGTGTGGGGAGTGCAGCACCTGCCGCCGAATCGCCGGCGGCATTCACGCCGACGTGCAGACGGTAACGGTGGAGGAGGCCGAGGACGATGAGGGCATGCGGAAGGGGATACACGTCTCCCAGATACGGGAGATCGAGCGGGTTACAGCGCTGAAGCCGTTCGAGGGGCTGACGCGCGTCGTGATAATCGACCCGGCGGAGGAGATGAACGCGGCGGCCCAGAACGCGTTCCTGAAGACGCTCGAGGAGCCGCCGCCGCAGGTGGTGTTCGTTCTGGTGGCGGTGGACGAGTCGCGCCTGCTGCCCACGATACGTTCGCGCTGCCGGCGTCTGGAGCTGCGGCTGCCCTCCCTGGCGGACGTGGAGGCGGCGCTCTTGGAGCGGGGTGTGGAGGGCGAGCGGGCACGGCTGCTGGCGAGGCTATCGCGGGGTCGGGTCGGCTGGGCGTTGGAGGTGGCGGACGACGCCTCGCTGCTGGAGCGGCGGGAGGAGTCCCTGGCGCAGGCGAGGGCGCTGGGCTCGATGGGTGTGGCGGAGCGGCTGGCGTTGGCGGAACGGCTGGCGGGGGGGTTCCGGCGCGATCCGGAGGGGCTTCTCGCTGAGCTGGGTGCGTGGCGGGGTTGGTGGCGGGACGTCCTCCTCGTCCGATCGGGGTCTGAGGACGGCGTCGCCAATATCGATCGTCTCCCGGAGTTGCGCGAGGAAGCATCGCGCTGTAGCCGTGAGGGAGCGGCGGCGTTCGTGCGCGCCCTGGGGGACGCCGGCCGGCAGCTGCGGGAGAACGCGCAGCCGCGGCTGGTGCTGGAGACGTTACTGCTGGGGGCACCGGCGGCTGAGGCCTAGCCGGCGCGGCGGTAGGTTGCGGCCGCGGGTTAACGCCCAGCTGGCGGCGAAGCTCACCTACCGGCTTATCGGGCTGGCGGTGCGGTAGTAGCGACCGCTAGGCTGAGGCGACCCCCTAACGCCTCATTCGACAATCTCTATGTCGTCAGGCGAATCGATTCTCATGTAAGGTCCGTGAAATTCCCTTATCTTCCCTCGAACGCAAACGGTCTTGCTCTTGTACACGAAGAGTCCGCTACGGCGGAATTTGTCCCAGCCGTCTTCGTCGATGTAAACCCTGACTGTGACGTTCTCGTCCCCGACGTAGATTGCGCTCCTTTCGTTGAAGTACACGCCGAACATTTGTTGTTCAGGACTTGGGATGCCAAAGATTTGATCGACTGGTCCCTCGATGACCGCGCTTTCCCCTATATGCTCGGGGGCTTCATGCCAGGGGATAGCTTCCGCGCAATCAACGGGGCTCTGACTCTGGCCGCAGGCGTAGATAACGACGACCGAGCAGACGAAAGCAAAAGCGACGAGTAGCGCTTTTACGGCAGGCCTCTTTCTAGCCCTAAAAATCATAACACGGGGACGCAATGCCTGAGCGCCGGAGGCGAGCGATGATCTCACCGACCGGCCAACCTAACCTACCGGTTCATCGGCCTGGCGGTGCGGGAGTAGCTCGTCTCCTGGCGACCTGAAGGTTGCCCCTACATCTGACCTCGGATCGCCCTGAGCTGCTCCAGGTGGGTGCGGGCGTGCTCCACCTCGTCCTCGGCGCGGCTGCGGACGGTGACGGGGCCGATCTCCGGGTGGGTACCGCCGCGCTCCCACTGCTGGTCCGCTAGCCCCTCGAGCTGGTAGGCGAGGCCGCCCCAGAAGGCGCGCAGGGCGGTGCGCAGGCGGCGGATATCCTCCCCCTGGTAGTTGCGCTCGATGGCGCGAGCCTCCTGGTCGTAGGGCTCCAGGGTGGGGCCGTCCTCTTCCACCAGGCGGCGGACCCGGACGCCCTCCTCCTGGGCGGAGTCGCGCAGGTGGCAGCAGACCTCCAGGGCGGACCACTCGTCCGGGGAGGGCCGGCGGCGCAGCTCGTCGTCGGACAGCCCGTGCAGGGCCTCCTCGATGAGGTCTGGGAGCTGTCGCAGATAGGCGGTGATCTCGGTGCGGTCCATCACCGCGATTATAGCAGGGGAGC
>CAJXNA010000273.1 GCA_913056415.1 uncultured Chloroflexota bacterium
TCTTTCCCTAACACGACGCTCTTCCGATCTCCTACATCGCCCAGCATGGCTACGCACCGCTGCTCACCGAAATCACGGCGGCATGCGACCTCGCCAGCTCTTCCAACGCCCGTTACCACCTCGCACAACTCGAGCGGCACGGACTCGTGAGCCGGGGACCGCGCGGCGCCGCCCGCGGCCTCTCCCTCACCGAAAAGGGGCCAGCGTGAACTTCCTCTGCTCTGCATGTGGCGCGGGCTTGCGACACTTCGGCGCGCTTCTCGATCACTGGCGCAGCGAGCACCCCGGAGTCGTCCGATGAGCAACTACGGGACGGGGGTCGATAGGATCCCCGAGGAGATAGCGTGGCCCGACGACGGCTGCGAAGTCTCCCCGCATTGCCTGACGTGCCCCCTGCCCCAGTGCAAGTACGACGACCCCGCCGCGTATCGCCGCCTCCGCACACAGCAGCGCGACACCAGCATCGCCACGGCTCGCCGGACGCTCCCAGTCCGCGCCGTCGCCATGCAGTTCGGGCTCTCCACCCGCACCATCAGTAGAGCCCTCGCTCGGGTGCCCGCCTAATGGAACGCTTCTGGAACAAGGTCGAACGATCAAGTAGTTGTTGGTTATGGCTTGCCTGCCTAAGCCGGGATGGCTATGGGAGGTTCCGGCTCGGCGACAGGATGGTTCAAGCCCACCGCTTGGCCTACGAACTATCCGTCGGCCCGGTCCCGAATGGCCTACAGATCGACCACCTCTGCCGGGTCCGGGCATGTGTGAATCCTGGACACCTGCGCCCACTCACGAAAACGGAGAACGACCGCATCGGCATGGGGCCACCAGCTATCAATGCTCGCAAAACCAGATGCGCCCACGGACATGAGCTCACCGATACCAATACCTACCGGCAGGGAGGAAGCCGCCGTCAGTGCCGCCTATGCAACGGACTTGCAGTCCGAGCGTACAGGGCTCGGCTTCGCGTGCCGGCATGACGAAGCAACAGATCAACGAATGGTACGCCCGCATCGCCGCCAAGGCTGCGGCACTCGGCGACCTCGGCTGGTTCGACCCAGACGTGCGCCGAGAGCTTCGGGCGCTGCGGCACGCCGAGGAAAGCTTCGGTCACTACGCACAGGGGCCAGCATGACGTTCCAGGTGCGCCTCAACGTAGCGGGATGGTGGGGCGAGTGGGTCGATGTCGCCGCGGAGGACGCAGACAGAGCCTTCGAGGCAGCCTGCGACCAGTACGTGCTCGACGGCACCGACTCGCGCCTCATGGACCACATCACCGAGAGCCGCATCGTGGAGATATCAGCCTAATGGAACGCTTCTGGAACAAAGTTGACAGATCTGGCGGATGCTGGTTGTGGCTTGGCCATATTGACCGCCATGGCTACGGAAAGTTCAGACTCGCGGGAAGGATAGCCCTAGCCCACCGAGTCTCCTACCAACTATCCATCGGTCCAATCCGCACTGGACTTCAGCTTGACCATCTCTGCCGAGTACGAGCATGTGTCAACCCAGCACACCTTCAGCCTCTCACGAAACGAGAGAATGATCGGATCGGCATGGGGCCTCCGGCAATCAACGCTCGCAAGACCGAATGCATCCACGGGCACCCGTTCACCACCGCCAACACGTATTGGCATAGAGGCTGGCGACAGTGCCGCACCTGCAACCTGCATGCCGTCAAGGCGTACCGAACTAGGCTGGAGACCGCATGAAACCGCTAGAGTACAGGCCAGGAGGCCCCACGTTGACCGAGCAGTTCTTGGAGCGGATACCCGACCTATCAGGGAGGAAGTGGGTTGGCCCTGGGCCAGCGCTACGAAACGGAGGAGACAATGGACACAAAGGGACCCGCACCCATTCCTGCCCCGCTGCGCTTTTGGCCGAAGGTCTACCTCCCGCCTTGCGAGGACGACTGCTGGCTATGGACAGCGGCCAAGGATAGCCACGGCTACGGCCAGTTCAGCCTCGGCCGCACGATGGTCCCCGCGCATCGATGGGCATACGAGTCAGAGGCCGGGCCTATCCCTCTCGGCCTCACCATCGACCATCTCTGTCGCGTTCGGCATTGTGTCAATCCTGCCCACCTTGAACCAGTCACGATTGGTGAGAACATCATGCGTGGCGAGGGACTGACTGCTCACAACGCCCGCTCGACCCACTGCCTAGCTGGGCATCCCTACGACGACGCGAACACGTACCACCGCTCCCACGGCGGGCGCGAGTGCCGGATATGCACGAACCGGCGGAGCCGTGAGTATAGGGCCAGGAAGGGGAGCACACCATGAACCAAGGCACCCCCGCCACGGATGCCGAGACGCGAGCCAGCGGATATCTGATGCTTCGTGAGATGAGCGATCACACCATCGCCGTCGCCATCATCGAAGCCGACGAGGCAGTCGCACAGCACCGCCGCACAGCCGACGAGTTCCGCGCCGAGTTCCAGCGCCGCATCACCGACTCCGGCGGCACGATGCTCGACGACGACCAGTTCCTGATCGAGCTCGAAGCCCGCGAACGCGATGCGCGCGCCCAGGCCCTTTTCCT
The DNA here is from genome assembly GCA_913056415.1 of uncultured Chloroflexota bacterium. GTDB lineage: Bacteria > Chloroflexota > Dehalococcoidia > SM23-28-2 > RBG-16-64-32 > JADFNQ01. Next base: position 2,539 of record CAJXNA010000273.1, read on the forward strand.
CGACGCGCCCGCGCAACGCCGATCCGTCCGGTCCCTCACCCAGAATGGTCAGGTGCGCGTCCTCGGGCAGGTCCGCGAACATGTCGATCAGACGGTCGAAGCCTTTCTGCCGCGTCAACCGCCCGGCGGCGACGAAACGCGCGCCCGGCCCCGGATGTCGCGCAACGGGAGTGGCGGCACGCCGCAGCGCATCCACGTCCACCGGATTGGGCAGGATCGCGAGCCGCTCGCGCGGCACGCCGAAATCGTCCGCAAACTCGTCCACC
>CAJXNA010000274.1 GCA_913056415.1 uncultured Chloroflexota bacterium
ATACACGCGTGTTGCCACCTGCTCGAGAATGCCGCGATCGTGTGCCGCACAGAGTATCGTGCCCTCGTACCTCTCCAGGACCTGGATCAGCTTTCGACGCGTCGAGCGGTCGAGGTGATTCGTCGGCTCGTCCAGAAGCAGCACGTTAGTCGCTTGCACGACGAGTTTGGCTAGGGCGACACGACTGCGTTCGCCGCCCGAAAGGAGGCCGATGGCCTTGAACACGCCATCCCCGCGAAACAGGAACTGGCCCAGCACCGATCGAAGCTTAAGGTCAGGCTCATCTTGGGCTATTGAGCGAATCTCCTCGAGCACGGTACGCTCGCTATCCAGCGCTTCGTCCTGATGCTGATCATAGTATCCTAGCCGCGCGTGTTCGGCCCATCGCACGCTTCCGTCCGTGGGGCGAATGAGGCCGGCGGCGATGCGGAGGAGCGTGGTCTTCCCACTGCCGTTGGGCCCTACGAAAACGACCTTTTGCGCTCGTTGCACCTGCATATTCACATCGACGAGCACAATGTGGTCGCCGTAGGTGTGGCTGACGTGTGTCATCACCAGAACGTCATGCTCGGTGCGCCCATGCGAAGTGAGCTGGAAATGAACCTCAGCCTCCTTCGGTGTCCGCTGGATAGGCTTAATCCTGTCGAGAGCCTTCTCCCGACTCTTCACGACGGAAGCTTTGGTGGCCTTCGCCCGGAACCGTTCGATGAACTTACTCTGGCGCTCCACTTCGCGCTCCTGGCGCGCTGCTTCCCGGTCCTGTTGCTTCAGGCGGGCAGCCTTTTGCAACTGATATTCCGTGTAGTTCCCGGCGTAGCTCTCGATCTGCCCATAGCGCAGTTCGAGTATGCGCGTGGCGACGCGGTCCAGTAATTCGCCGTCGTGAATGACGATGAGTACAGTACCGCGATAGGCAGCTAGGTCCTCGGCCAGCCAGCCACGAGCTGCTGCGTCGAGGTGATTGGTGGGCTCGTCCAGCAGTAGGTGATCGGGTTTTCTGACAAGCACCTTCGCAAGCGCTATTCGCATCTGCCAGCCGCCGCTGAAGTCGCCGCATGGCCTGTTGCGGTCTTTCGGGACGAATCCCAGGCCGTCCAGGACGCGCCCGATTCGAGCATCGATCCGGTAAGCGTCCAGCTGGCCGAAGGAGTCAAAGAGCTTCCCCTGCTCTGTGATGAGGGCGTCCAGATCGCCCTCGCCGCGCTCTATGCGCCCAGCGATCTCCTCAAGGCGATTATCGATCACACGCGCATCAGGAAAGGCAGTCCAGAGCTCATCCAGAAGGCGTCGCCCTGGGTCGAGCCCCGCTTCCTGTCGCAGATAACCTACTGTGCCGCCGCGATATCCGGCCTCGCCTTTGTCGGGCTCGTCTTCGCCTGCAATGAGCCGCAGGACCGTCGTCTTGCCAGCGCCGTTCGGACCCACAAGTCCCACCCGCTCACCGTCGCCGATGGTGAAGCTGACCTCACTAAGGACATTGAGGCCGCCGAAAGATTTCGAAACTTGTTCAGCGTACAGCATTTCGCACTGAAGACCAGTAAGCAGCGGGGGCCGCTTAGACAGCGGGAGTTAGAATAGCGCTTCCGAGGCTGCATTGACAATAGAGACCGTCAGCACAGCAGTCAACCGCGGGGTGTGGGGCGAATTGTTCGGACCAACAGCGTCGGCTACCTCGTGCTGCTAGCCTAGCGCCCCTATGCCACCAGAACTATGAAGTCTAGTGTGACCAGTCCCCAGAACGGCGTTGGCTTCGCCCGCCGGCCGACGCTCTAGTCGCTAGTCGGAAACGATTTCGATCGCCCGCTCCGGACAGTTCGCTACCGCCAGCCGCGCCTTCTCCTCCAGCTCCTTCGGAACGGTGCCATCTTCCTTCTCGTGAGAGTAGCCGTACTCATCGAGATCGAATAGCTCCCGCGCGACGGCGTAGCAGCGGTTGTGCCCCTGGCACTTGTCGTTGTCGACTTTGACACGCATTATCCGAAGACCACCGGCATCGAGCGCGGGCCGCGGACCTGTCCGCCCGCCCACGTAACGTTTTCAGGATCCTCCAGCCTGAAGTCCGGTATACGAGCGAGCCACTCCTGTAGCGCCACGCGCATCTCCATGCGAGCCAGGTTAGAGCCAGCGCAGCGATGAATGCCGGAGCCGAAGGCGATGTGTGGGTTCTCAGCCCGGTCGATGATCACCATATCCGGGTCCTTGAACATCTCCGGGTCACGGTTGGCGGCGGGGAACGACATCAACACCTTATCGCCCGCCGACATCTTACAACCGTTGTACTCGTAGTCCTCGGTCAGTACCCGCGCCATCGTGACTGGCGCGTACGCCCTCAGCAGCTCCTCCACGCCTGTGTTCATGAGCTCCGGCTCAGCCACGAGCCGCGCGCGGTCCTCGGGATGCTGGGCGAGGTGCCAGAGCGCAGACCCGATGGAACTCCAGGTCGTGTCGATTCCGGCGATGAGAATCAGGAAGCAGGTCCCGAGCACGTGCTGGTCCGGTACGGGTTCACCTTCGACCTCGGCCTGCACCAGATAGCTGATGAGGTCGTCGCCCGGGTTCTTTTTCTTCTCGGTGATCTGCTGCCAGAGGAACGTGAGGATCTTGTTCCTTGCTTCAGCTCCCATCTCGAAGTTCTGGAGGCCAAACTCCAAGAACTCTCGGACCCACTGCGTGAACGTGCCGGACATCTCAGATGGGATTCCGAGCATCTTTGCGATAACGTACGGGGGTATCTGCTGCGCGTAGTCGGCGGCCGCGTCGGCGCTCCCGTTTTCGATGAAGCCAT
>CAJXNA010000275.1 GCA_913056415.1 uncultured Chloroflexota bacterium
CGGTGAGATCCGCGACGGCTCGCTTCAGCCGGGCGTTCTCCGCTTCCAGTTCCTTCAACCGCCTGGCTTGATCGACCTTCATTCCTCCGTAGGTTTTGCGCCAGCGATAGTAGGTCTGGTCGCTGACACCGATCTGCTTGCAGGCCTGGCTGACGGTTTTCCCCTGGCTCAGCAGAACGTCGGCTCCCCGAAGCTTTTGAATGATCTCTTCGGCGTTGTATCGTTTCTTCGGCATGGTTCAGATCTCCTCAGGTGGCTTTTTACCACTTTCGATCTGGACCAGTTATTTCGGGCTAGGAGTCTGCGCGGCAGAGGAAAAACAGTAGCAGCCTGCCTGGATATACTCTATATTGCGTCATGTCTCGAAATTACCGTACCTACGAGCCCGATCAGCCCCTCTTGTTCCCGCCTTCAGTCCGCGATTGGCTGCCGGAAGAGCATTTGGCGTTCTTCATTTCCGACACGATCGACGCGCTAGATGTCTCGGCGTTCGACGAGCGCTACGGCGACGCGGGGCCCGGCAACCAGGCCTTCGATCCTCGAATGATGCTGAAGGTGTTGGTATATGCCTACGCTACAGGGACATTTTCCTCTCGCAAGATCGCAGCGAAGCTGCACGAAGACGTGGCGTACCGCGTCCTGGGTTCGGACAATTTCCCCGCCCATCGTACGATTTCAGACTTTCGCAAGCGCCATTTGCCTGAGTTCAACGGCCTGTTCGTCCAGGTCGTGCAGACGGCGCATGAGGTCGGGCTCGTGAAACTCGGCACGGTGGCCGTTGACGGCTCGAAGGTCAAGGCGAACGCAAGCAAGCACAAGGCGATGAGCTACCAGCGCATGAAGGAAGAGGAGAAGCGTCTTCGCAAGGAGATTCGCGAGCTGATGGTGAAGGCGAAGCGGGCAGACGAGCAGGAGGACAAACGCTACGGCAAGGACCGGCGTGGCGACGAGTTGCCGGCGGAGTTGGCGCGTCGAGCGGATCGTCTTCGATCGATCCAGGCGGCCCGGCAGCGGCTCGAAGCTCGCCAACGAGAGGCGGACCGAGAGAAGGGGCGCGAGCCCGATGATCCGGATCGGACGGGCAAGTCCGGGAGGCCCTTCAAACGGGTCTTTGGGGAGCCGGAAGCGAAGGCCCAGGAGAACTTCACGGACCCCGACAGTCGGATCATGAAGCGCGGTTCGTCGGGTTACGAGCAGTGTTACAACCCGCAAATTGCTGTGGATGAGGCCGAACAGATCATCGTGGCCACGACCGTTACGCAGAGCGCCTCGGATGTTCAAGAACTCGAACCCGTGCTCGACCAGATCAAGGAGACGACCGGCCAGTATCCAGACAAGACGTTGGCCGACGCGGGATATCGCTCTGAAGCCAACCTGCAGATGCTGGAGAAGAAGGGCGTCGAGGGGTTTGTCGCGATGGGTCGTGAGAAGAACGGTGAGACGAAGGAACCGAATCCGGATCACCAAGCCACGTGCCGAATGGCGAAGAAGATGAAGACCGAGCGCGCCAAGAAGCACTACCGCAAGCGCAAATATCTGGGCGAACCGCCGTTCGCCTGGATCAAGTCAGTGATGGGATTCGATCAGTTCAGCCTTCGCGGCTTCGATAACATCACGAGCGAATGGAACCTGGCTTGCCTGGCGGCAAACTTGAAGCGGATGCATCGGAAACTGGTATGGACTTGAGGCCGAAGCGAGGACATGAAGCGGCGAAGGGCACCGAAGAAATCACGGCACGCGCTCCTTCGAGGGGCAACGCAAGCACCGAAACCGTCCATCGAAGAGAATCGTGTGCCGAAATCACCCGCCGCGCGGCGTCTCTCACCTCAGTCGCGTTCTGCCGCGCAGACTCCTAGGTCACACGGATGAATTTCTGCTCAGGTGTCGGGAGTATCGGAAGTTGAAGCCGGTCGCTACTACGACGGGCCCAGCGCGACGATCACGTTCATGCGAAATCTCAGTCGTTCCGAGACCGCGAAGTTCCGCATTGCGTTGATCCGGACCTGTTCCCGCGAACCGGGTGGGCTCGCGCAGTCGAGTTGGATTCGCACGGCCTTGTCGGCGTACTGTGGGTATTGCTTCGCCAAGTGGCCGTCGAGCACGTAGCTGACATAGCTGTTGTACTTGTCGTCGAGCTGGTCGAGTTGATTGGGAACCGTGCCCCAGGGTCGCTCCTCGAGCATCAACAGCACCACTTCGTTCGCCTCGGGGTCCAGACTGATGAGGTCGATCACGTGCGGGTTGTGGACGCCGGGTGTTTCGCGGGCTTCTTCGCTCATGTGGGTATTTCACGCCTTCCGCGCGGTAATCTAGGGGCGTCCAGTCTACCTGGCCATTATCAAAATTCGACCGTTGCCACTGTTGGGCGTTTCGCGTGGTTACGGCGCCTAGGAGAGATGGGCGGCCCTTTTTCTGAATCGGGGTATGAAGTGAGGTGAGCAGCGGGTAAAACTCGTCCTTGTCGGTTCTGTGGGAGCGCTCGACCTTTCCGTTGAGCCGGGGCGTCCGTGGCTTGATGGCGACGTGTTCCAAGCCCAGGTCAGCGACGTGCCAGTGGAATAGCGCCTGAAACTCGTGGTCACGATCGGTTCGGATGGTGGATCTCCGTGCGGAAGAACAATTTCACTCGAAGGTCCTGGTGGCCGCTTCAAAAACGCGCGGGTCCAGACAAAGTTCGTTTCCACGATTTGCGTCATACGGCCGCTTCGCTTCTTCTCTCCGCTGGCGTACACCCAAAGGTTGTACAAGAACGCCTCGGCCACCTCTCCAACCACGCCCTGGCC